>VGRB01000013.1 GCA_016875475.1 Deltaproteobacteria bacterium | reverse complement strand
GCCGGAGGTTGAACCCCTCGTGGTCGAAGCGGTTCCCGGCCGGCGATTCGGCGCCCTGGTTCCGGTAGCGGCGGGTCGCGGCAAGCACGGCGGGGTCGCGCGCGGCGATGATCCCCCCCTCCCCGGTCGCGAGCAGCTTGGTGATGCCGGTCGAGAAGCAGCCCGCGTCGGACCCCGTGCCGAGCGGGCCGCGGCGGTCGCGCGAGCCGAGCGCCTGGGCCGCGTCCTCGATCACGACCAGACACCGTCGCCGGGCGATCTCGCGGATGGTGTCGAGGTCCGCGGCCCGGCCGTTCGGGTGAACCGGGATCACGGCGCGGGTGCGCGGTCCGATCGCCGCCTCCAGGGCGCCCGGGTCCATGACGGCGCGGACGGGGTCCACGTCCGCGAGCCGCACCTCGGCCCCGGCCAGCAGGACCGCGTTCGCGGGTGCGACGAACGAGCAGCCGGGCAGGACGACCTCGTCGCCCGGGCCGATCCCGAGGGCCTTGAGCGCGGCGAGCAGGGCGGCGGCGCCGCTGTTGACCGCGACGACGTCCGGGACCCCGAGGAACGCCGCGACCCGGCGCTCCAGCTCCGCGGTCAGCGGCCCGGTCGTGACCCTGCGATCGCGAAGCGCGGTCGCCACGGCCGCGACGTCCGCGTCGCCGAGGTCCGTCCGGAACCAGGGAATGCGCCGGTGCATGGTGCCGCCCGCGGTGCTGGCGCTGCGAGTATAGCGCCGCGCAGCGGTTTCCGAGCAGCGCCGGGGTGTTCCGCGAGGGGGTTTGCGTTGAAACCGGAGGGTGCGTGGTGCACGGGTGGATTGCGCGGACCCGGCGCCGCGTGCCCGAGTGCGCGGACTGCGTCCCGACGGAGGCGCGCGTCAGCGCCGCTCCGTACGCGCCCGGACGCGCGCCTCGAGGTCCGCGAGCCGGGGGTTCTCGGGGTCGATCGCGCGCTGCGCGCTGACGCCTGCCAGGGCCTCCGCGTAGCGCCCGTGCCGCGCGAGGAACGTGGCGTGGTGGAGCACCAGGTCGGACGGCGGGGCGCCGCGTGCCCGGGCCGCGGACAGCGCCACGGTGAACGCGGCATCCGCCTCCGCGGTGCGTCCGGTCACGTCCAGCACGCCGCCGAGCAGCGCGTGCGCCTCCGGGTAGTCCGCGTGCAGCCTCGCCGCCTCGCGCGCCCGCACCGAAGCGAGCGCGAGGTCGCCCCGTTCGAACGCGGCCCACGCGGCGTTGTATTGCGCCTTGGCGCTCCGCGGCGCCGCCTCGACCCCGGCCTCGAACAGGGCATCCGACGACGACCAGTCCGGGTGGCGCGCCTGGACGGCGGCGGCGTTCGCGAGCGCGAGCACGGCGAAGCCCGTCCACGCGATTCCGGGTCTCGGGAGACGGCGCGCCAGCGCCGCCGTCCCGGCCGCCGCGGCCACGCAGATCCCCGGCGCGGTTGCGTACAGGAGGCGCTCGCCATAGACCGTCGGGCCGAGGAAGAGGAGGTTCGACGCGGGGAGCATCAGCATGCCTGCCCACGCGATCGCGGCGGCCGCGCCCGGCGCGCGGCGGCGCAACAGGAACGGGGCCGCGACGACCGCGGCGACGAGGGCGATCCCGGCCCAGGCGAGCGGGTCGCCGGGGCCGGCGGGGCCGCACTCGGCCGCGGAGCAGTCGTACAGCCGTCGCGTCGGGACGACCAGCCCGGTCAGGTACGGGTGGGCGAGCGTGGCCGCGGCGCCGAGGACCCTCCCGGGCAGCGCCGCGTCGAGCAGCGGGTTGCCGATCGGGTCTATCGAGACGGCCACGAACGAGCCGAGCGCGAGGTGGCGGCCCGCGGCCCAGGTCGCGATCGCGAGCGCGTACAGGGCCCAGCGGCCCGCGCGCCGGGCGGGCGGCGAGTCCGCGGGCGCGAGGAGGTCGAGCGCGACCCAGGCGAGCGGCACGGCGGCCGCGGACTCCTTCGACCCGAGCGCGAGCGCGAGGCAGCCGGCCGCGAACGCCGCGGCTGCGCGCCCCGGCATCCGGTGCGCGGCGAGCCCGATGGTGCCGAACAGCGTCGCGAGCAGGTCCGCCCGGCCGACGATGCCCTGGACGGCCTCGGACGGCGCGGCGAGCACGGCCAGCAGGAGCGCCCCCGCGACCGCGGCCGTCTCGCCCGCGACGCGCCGCCACGCAAGGTACGTCGCCGCGACCACGGCCGCGTGCAGGAGCACGTTCGCGAGGTGGAAGGGCAGGGGGGATCCGGCCCCGACCCTGCCGTCGAGGCCGAGCGAGAGGAGCGCGACCGGCCGCCATGATCCGTTCGTCCGCTCGGCCGGGCGGCCCCAGTAGTCCCGGGCGAACGCCTCGACGAGCGACGCCTCGCCGGTGACGACGGGGTTGGCCTGGATCGCGAACGGGTCGTCGTAGGCGAAGCCGCCCTGGACCGACCCCGCGTACGCGAGCAGGGCGACCGCGGCGAGGACCGCGGCGCGGGCCCCGGCGTTGCGCATCACGGCTCGCCCGCCGTCCGCCGGGCCTCGATCTCGGCCTCGCGGCACTCGAGCGCGGCGTCGAGCAGCGCAACGCGGATCCTCAATGCCCGGGCCATGGCGTCCAGGGCGGCCGCCTCCGGGATCCGGCCTGCCGCGGCGGCCTTGCCGGCCGTCTCGACCGCGCGCTGCGCCGCGGGGGCCGCGTCCGCGACGAGGCGCTCGAACGAGGCGCGGGCGCCCCGCCACCGGTCGCGGGCCGCGCGGGCGGAAGCGACGACCTGGGCGAGGCTCGCGCGGAGCCGGTTCCCGTCCCGGTCCCGCTCCGCCTTTCCGCGCGCCACGCCGCCGAGGTTCCAGTCCAGGAACGGCAACTCGAGCGCGGCGCCCAGCACGAGCCCGTCCCGCGCGGGATCGGCGGCAGGGTCCCCGGGGGACGCCCCGCGCTCGAACCGGTGCTCCCAGCCGATCTGGACCCACCGGAGCCAGGGCACCTGACGCGCGTGCTGCTCGCGCAGGACGGCTTCGGACCGCGCGTAGGCGGCGCGCGCCTCGCGGACGAGCGGGTGCGACGTCGCGGCGGCGTCCTCGGCGGACGGATCGCCCGGCGGCGGGGCGGAGCAGGCAGCCGGCTCGAGGGGGGTCACGGCGATCGCGGCGATGCCGGTCAGGGCAGCCAGTTCGACAAGTGCATCCGCACCGCGTGCGCCGGCTCGCGCGGCGGCGGCCCGCGTCTCGGCGAGGCCGATCCCGGCCGCGGCGAGGTCGAGCGGGTCGGTGGCGCCGTGCCGTGCGCCTTCGCCGAGCAGGTCCACCCTCCGTGTCGCCAACCGGATCTGCTCGTCGGCGACCGCGGAGCGGGCCGCGGCGTGGGCGGCGCGGTTGTGCGCGGAGCGCGCCTCGCGGGCCGCGCGGGCGATCTCGGTCGCGAGCCGTGCCTCGGCGATGGTGACCTCGGCCTCGGCGACCGCCGTCGCGGCCGTGAACACCCAGGGGTTCGGCGGATCCCACCGGACGGCGAGCTGGAGCTGGTCCGCCCGTCCCGCGCCCTCGATCGGGTGCTCGTTGCTCGCGCGAAGCTCGGGGTTGTCGAGCCGGCGGGCCTCGCGCACGCCGGCCCGGGCGACCGCGACTTCGCCGCGCGCCGCGACCACGCGCGGGGCGTTGGCGACGGCAGCGGCGACCGCGGCCTCCTCGGTCAGCAGGACGGGCGCTGCCGGGTCCGCGGGACCGCCGCCGGCGACCCGGCGGGACTCCGCCCGGATCTCGCGGAGCACGGCGGCCTCGTCGATCGGGGCGGCGCGGTAGCAGGACGCGAGCGCGGCAGCGAGCACGGAAGCCATCAACCCGACCGGGACGAGCCGCGCGTTGCGGTGCATCACCGCACCCCGACGCGGGTCCACAAGGGCGTCTCGCGGTTGCGGTCGAAGACCAGTGTGAGCGACGCCGGCTCGGGGCCGATCGCGACGCCCTCGGCCCCCAGGCCCGGGAACTGGCGCACCTTCCGGCCGGGCCGGGCGTCCCCTTCGGGCGGGTCGAAGAACCAGAGTGCCGAGTCCGGGCCGGGCTTGCCGTCGTCGGCCCGGAGCGGGACCCCGATCACGGCGAGCCGGTTGCCGTCGAGGAGCAGGATGTCCGCGATGCCCGACCGTTCCATGTCCAGGCGGGCGGCCACGGTCAGGGTGCCCGGGGCGATGCGGCCCGACTCCAGGAATGCTCCGGGGTCGGTCAGGCGCCAGACCAGCGCACGGCCGTTGCCGTCCACCGGGCGCCGCAGGCCGAAGAGGAGGTCCGCGCCGTCCGCGGTCATCCCCTCGATGTCGAGGACGCGGTCGAACCCGCGGGCGCCCCGCTGGTAGGCAGGGTCCGCGGCGGCGATTCCGAGCCCGTCCAGCGTCGCCGGCTCGAGGGCCGCGAGCGCGGAGGCGAGCGATGCGTGGCCGGTCGAGACCAGCCTCCCTCCCTCGACCTTCGCCCGGACCAGCCAGGTGCGCGAGTCGGGGCGCTTCCCGCTGCGGCTGACCGACTGGGACGAGAGGAGCCACAGGCTGCCGTCCGGGGTGCGGGCGACCGATTCGACGTCGTTCAGCGCGGGGATGCCTTCGACCGCCACCGGGTGGGCGTCGAACTCCCCCGCGCGGTCCATCAGGAGCACCCACGGCGGGTGCTGGTCGCTGCCGGGCGCGCCGGTGTCGTCCGTCACCACCAGGAAGCGCTCGAACTCGGGCAGCCACACGAGCCCGGACGGCTCGACCGCGGTGACGGCCGTCAGGGCGGGGGGGACGCGGGCGTCGGACAGCTCCGGCGGCGGGCCGGCGGACGGAGCGGTCGCGAGCGCCGGCTCCGGTGCGGGGGGGGCGTCGCCGTTCCGGTCGAACTGGACGTCCACCGCCTGGCCGGGAAGGAGGTCGGAGTCCCCGGCGAGGCGGATCACGACCTCGACGCCCCAGGGCTGCACGCGGATGTCCTGGGCGAGCTGGCTGGGGATCGGCAGGACGCTGCCGATCGCGACCAGGCGGCCGTCGAACTCCCGGAGCGAGCCGTCGCGAGGCATCACGCGGGCCGGGTCGCCGATGCGGAGCACGCTCGCGAGCGCGTCCGTGACGTAGGCCTGCACCCGGTCCGAGCGCGCGGCCCTGAGGACGACGACGGGGTCGCCCGGGCGGGCCACGTCGCCGGGGTGCATGAGCACGCGGTGCACCAGCGCGTCGGCCGGGGCGCGCAGCGTCAGGAGGTCCCGGCGGGCGCGCAGCGCGGCGATCGCAGCCTTCAGGAGGGCGACGCCGCTCTCGCCGGCAGCGCCGTCCTCGTCCGCCTGGGCCGCGGCGGCGCGGTACTCGTCAAGCCGCGCGGTCGCCTGGGCCAGGCTCGTCTCGAGCGCCTTCCGGGCGGCGGGGTGCGACGCGACGCGGCGCGAGAGGGCTTCGGCCTCGGCCTTCAACTCCTCGAGCGACTCGGACGACGCGACCTTCGAATCGACCGCGCCCTGCCACCAGCGGATGCGGCGCCCGACCGCCAGAAGGTCGGCGCGGTCCCTCCCGGTCTCGACGCGCTCGCGCTCGATGTCGGTCCGGAGGCGCTCCACGGCATCGGCGAACGGCCGCTCCTCGGTGATCCGATCGAGCCGGAGCTTCGCGAGGTCCTGCTGCAGCTCGGCCTCGGCGAGCGATATCTCGTGGTCGATGATCGCGGTGTCGAGGCGTACCAGGACGTCGCCCCGCTGCACGGGCAGGCCGACCGTGACCGGCACCTCCATGACGCGGCCGGTTTCTATGGTCGCCACCCTGTACGTCGTGACCTCGACGCGGCCCTCGATGCCGGCGAGCGGCGCCGTATAGATCTTGAGGTAGACCGCGATGGCGACCGCAAGGACCCACACGCCGATCATGACGCGCGTCCGGAGCGACATCGGTGGGCGCGACACGGGCTGGCGCCGATCGATGGCCACCAGCTCGGGCTTCGTCGCCATCGGTCAGACCTCCTCGGTCGCGTCCTGGAGGAAGAACGAGACGCCGCGGATGCCGGGGACCGCCTCCAGCTCGCGCACGAACGGGACGTGCAGGTCGGGGTTCGTCAGCTTCACGTGGTAGTTGTGCTCGGCGTCGTCGCCCTGGGACACCTCGCGGAGCGCGACCAGCACCCAGTTGCGGCAGTGGCGCTGCATGACGTCGCGGACCGGGCCGTCGCCCGACCCGTCCGCCGGGAGCTGGAAGCGCACGAGCCCGTCGAACTGCCGGCGTGACCCGAAGGCCGACCAGGAAAGGACCCACGCCGCGCCGGAGAACGCGAGGGTGCCGACGATCCCCGTGGCGAACGCCCGCACGCCCATGGCGATGCCGATGGCGAGCGAGGCGAAGATGAAGACCATGTCGCGCGGGTCCTTCATGGACGACCGGAACCGGATGATCGCGAGCGTCCCGAGGATCCCGATGCCGCGCGCCAGGTTGTTCCCGACGGCCAGCATCAGGATCGCCGCGACCATGCCGCCGAGCACCAGGGCCTGGACGAAGGACCGCGAGTACGACAGGCCCCGGTGCGTCCGGACATAGACCCAGGCGATCGACACGCAGAGCGCGAACGACAGGAGGACCGAGACCACGATCGTCTGCCAGGGCAGGACCGGGTCCGGGGCCAGCATGAACCTGAACAGTTCTTCCACGTTACACCGTCACGGGCACGAGACGACCGGGGTCGTACGTCCACCCGCGCGACAGGATCGGATCGACGGCGTTGCAGTACTTCGAGAACGAGACCCGGGCCACGTCGATCCGGCGGATCAGCTCGGGCACCCACACCGGGTAGTGCTCGTCGAACTTGATTTCCATGACCAGCAGCGATCCGTCGCCCGGCGAGAACATGCCGGAATGGTCGAAGGGCAGGAAGTCGCGGTCCGCCGCGGCGATCTCGAACGTGGTCGCGGGGGCGTACCGCATGCGGCGGTCGAACGTCACGCGGACGCCGGGGTCGGTCCGGCCGACGTACGGCTCGCGTTCGTAGCGGACCGTGACGACGGGACGGAGCGACAGCCCCAGGACGTGGGCGCGGAAGTCGTCGATGACCCTGATCTTGTGCGGCCGCAGGGGGAGCGTGGGGAGCGGGCCGGTGGCGGTCGCCAGATCGACCCATCGCTCGCGCGGGACCTGCACGCGCGTCTTCATGATCACGTCGCCGGTCCGCCGCTTCAGCTCCAGGAAGACCGGCCCTTCCGACAGCGGGCCGTACGTCCGGACGCGCGCCTTGACGCGGTCCTTCTGGTGGACGCGCTTCGCCCGGTAGAACGCGAGGTCCCGCGTGTCGAGGTAGAGGCTCGATATCGTGTATTCGGGCGCCCCCTCGAGGAACGGGTCCGGGTCGCAGTACGGCTTCACGAAGGCCGCTGCCGCGCGCGCGCACTCCGGGGGCACCACGTACTTCAATTCGTAGCGTCCCTTCGCCCGCGCCTGCATGGCCCTCCCGGGGCCTTCACGCCCCGCCCCCGCTCGCCGCCCGCATCGTACAGTCCGGCGGCGCGGACTGTCAAAGTAACGACAGCCCGTGCGGGGAGATGTTCACGTGCGGATCGCCCGGAGGAGTTCCGCGCCGAGCGCCTCCACTCGCCAGCGGCGGATGCCGGGGACGGCCGAGAGCGACTCGGCGTCGGTCGGGTTCGCGACTGCGACCTGCACGACGAGACGCTGGGGGAGTACGAGGCCGGGCTCCAGGCCGAGGCGGGCCGCGGCGCCGTCCCTCCACTCGCGGATCCTCCCGATCCGCCGGGACACGCAGGGCGTGCAGCGCCGGCGAACGTGCTCGGGTCGGGGCGCGTCGAGCGGGCCCGCGGCGATCCCGCGCCGGACCGCGTCGAGCCATTCGGCCGGACGGCGCGCCACGGGGCCGGGGAGGCCGCGGATCGGCGCGAGGTCCGCCGCGTCGGCCGGCATGCGGCGGGCGATGGCCACCAGGACCTCGTCCATCGCGACCTTGAACCGCGGGCGGTCCAGCCGGTCGGCGACCTGCTCGCGCACGGCGAACAGCTCCCGCAGGACCGAACGCGCCGTCGGGTCGAGGTCGCGGATGCCCGGGGCCCTCTGCCAGTCCGCGGGGGCGGGCTTCGACGCGGCGGCGGGCATCGCGGCGACCTCGTCGCACTCCTCGCGCACCCAGGCCTCGCGGCCCGCGGCTGCGAGCTTCCCGACCAGCCGATCGCGGAGCGGGATCAGGTGACGCGCGTCCTCGGCGCCGTAGCGGACGAGCACGGGGTCGATCGGCCGGCGCGACCAGTCCGACGTGCGCGGCCCCTTCGACAGGACCACGCCCAGCTCGTGCCGCGCCACCGCCGCGAGCCCGACCGACGGGTACCCGAGGAACCGGGCGGCGAGCATGGTGTCGAGCAGGCCCCGGAACGCGAACCCGAAGTCCCGCCGCAGCACCGCCACGTCGTAGTCGGCGCCGTGGATGACCTTCTCGTCGCGCGGGTCCGCCACGACCGGCGCGAGCGGCGCGAGGTCGCGCACGGCCAGCGTGTCGATCAGGAAGACCTCGCCGTCCGGCGCGGCGATCTGGACCAGGCAGACCTTCTCGCGGAAGTGCCAGAGGCTGTCGGACTCCGTGTCGATCCCGAACGCGCGGACGCCGCGGAGGCGCTCCGCGAGGGCCGCGACGTCGTCCGGTGTCCGGACCCACCGGATGCCGTCGATCGCCGTCGCCCCGCCTTGCGCCGTCCCGTCTTCCATCGCCCCGCCGTCCGTCAGCCGTCCGTCAGCGACAGGCCGAGCCTGCCGACCAGGAACACCCCGTACGCGATCAGGAGCACGCCGGCCCCGCGCGTGACCCACACGACCCGGCTTCCGAGCCGGACGCGGCCGGTCCAGCCGAGGAACGCGACGACCGCGAACCACCCGAACGTGCCCGCGAACACGCCGGCCGCTGCGGCGAGGTGCGCTGCGGGGTCGAGGCCCGCCAGCACGGTGCCGGCCATGACCACCCACGACGCGAGGAGGCCCGGGTTCAGCACCGCGATCAGGACGCCGGCGCCGAGACCTGCGAGCAGGGAACGCACCGGGCGCTGCGGTCCGGCCGCCGGGCACGCGGGGTCCGGCGCGCGGGCGCGGACGGTGACGGCGCCGAAGGCGACAAGGAACAGGCCGCCTGCCCCGAGGAACGCCTGCCGGAGGACCGGCCGCTCCGAGAACGCGGCGCCGAGGCCCGCGGACACGACGAGCGCATAGACCGCGTCGACGATCGCGGCGCCGAGCCCGACCGCCATGGCCCGGTCCACCGACCTGCGCGCCGCCGCGTCGAAGATCGCGGCGCTGGCCGGGCCGAGCGGGACGCCCGCGACCACGCCCAGGATCAATCCTTTCAGGAACGCGAGGAGCACGCCGCCCCGCCCGACAGGAGCCGGCTGTTTGTACCAGTTCCGCGGCGCGGGGTACAGGGTCGGGAAGGTGGGGTACGCGTCCCGTCGGCGGCGTCGGTCAGCGCGCCGTCCGGAGGCGTGCGAGCGCGTCGTCCGGGATCTTCCCGTAGTAGACCGTTCCGTCGATCACGAACGCGGGCGTGCCCTTGATGCCGTGGGCGTTGCCCTCCTCCACGTCCCGCGCGATCGCGGTCGCGGTCGCCTTGTCGTCCATGCAGCAGCGGAACACGTCGGGGTTCAGCTCGAGCCGGAGCGCGATGTCCTCCGCGGACAGCCGCTCCTTGCGGATCTCGTCCGCGTGCTGGAACAGGAAGTCGTTCATCTCCCAGAACCGGCCCTGGCGTCCAGCGCAGAAGGCGACCCGCGACAGCTCGCACGCGCGGTCGTGGAACACCTTCTTTATCGATGGGTTGCACGCCTGGTCGAGCGGAAGGTGGCGGTGGTAGACCCGCAGGCGGTCCGGGTAGTCGGACAGGAGCTGGCGGACCATCATGTGCGCGCGGCGGCAGTGCGGGCACTGGTAGTCCGTGAACTCCTGGACCTCGATCGCCGGAGTGGCGGCGCCGACCCAGTGGTGCCCCTCGGGGGTCTCGCCCATCTGGATCGTCGCGGAGGCCCCCGCAACGCCGCACTGGCCGGCGCCGCCGTCCGCCGCGGGCGCGATCCCGGGCCCCCCCGCCCGGGCCATCGTGCCCGCGACCTGCCAGCGGACCACGTTGTTGCCATAGGCCCACGCGCCAGCGAGCGCCAGCCCCCCCCCAAGCACGACCGCGGCCGCCCAGGCCGGGTTGCGCATGGCCGCGAGGTCCGCGCGCACCGACGCCCACACCCCGCGCGGCGCCGCGGCGAGCAGCGCCATCACGAGGTACCCGGCGTTGACCACGTCGAGCGCGAGGCAGAGGACGCAGAACGACCCGATCAACGCGGCCATCACGAACGCGAGCCACAGGGACACGACGGCGAACGCCGCGCCGAGCGCGACGACGAGGCCGGTGCCGAGCCCCGACCCGGCCGCGACCGCGGCCACGACCGCGAACACCGCCGCGAACCCGTACCCGGCCTCGGCCCAGACGGACACCGGCGCGCCCGCGAGCGTCGAGTACGCGGACAGGGCCACGGTCTCGCAGTTCATCCCCTCGCTGACCGAGCAGAAGCTCTGGTAGTCCGGGTCGGTCCGGGAGAGGACCCATACGGTCGTCAGCTCCATTGCGATGCCGAAGCCGACCACGGCCAGGATGGCGCAGGCCACGAGCGCGAGCCGGGCCCGCCGGGCCGCGTGGTCCTCCTGGATCGCGTGTCCGTCGGTGCGCTGCTCCATGGGCGAGCCGTCCCTCCGCCTCCCCGGGGGCGGATTCTACATCAGGGGGCGGGGCAGTCCTCGGGGCAGTTGCAGGGGTTCTCGCGCTCGGGGTCGCAGAAGTCGTCTCCGCAGTCGAGACACACGTAGCAGGGGCACTTGGGGCACGAGCAGCCGCCGTCGATCGGATGGCAGTCGGACTTCGGCGCGAGGCCCGCGCAGCACTTGCCCTCGGTGTCGAAGTCAGTGAACTTCCCGCCGATCCCCAGGCACTCCTGGTTCGCGCAGTCCGCGGCGCAGTTGCAGTGGTTCTCGCCCTTGCCGCACTGGTCGTCGCCGCACGCCGTGCAGACCCCGGCGCCGTCGCACTCCATGCACTCGCCGTCCGCGTTCGGCTTGTCGCACGGGACCTTCACCAACCCCTCGCAGCACTCCTTGCCCCTGCCCGGGACGACCGGGACGGACTCGCCTTCGACCGCGCAATCCGGCGCGGGCAGGCAGTTGTCCGCGACGAGCTGCTGGCCGTCCTGCGGCCAGTCCACGTACTCGACGACCTTGCACCCGTTCGGGCACTGGTATGTGCAGTGGAAGGACGTGATCTCCTCGACCCCGTCGCAGAACCAGTGGTGGTGCCAGTCCACCGAGAGGAGGCCGTCCACGCACTCGCCCTGGAAGCCGCACTGGAACGCCGTCACCGCCTCGCAGTCCGCCGGGAACGACGGCTCGTGGCACGGCTCGGTCTGCTCGGGCGGGGCGTCCAGCGGGACGTGCGTGTCGGCGGGGGGCATGTCCGCCGGGGGGACGTCCTCCGGCGGGAGGTCGGCCGGGATGTCGGCGGGCGCAGGGTCGGCCGGCGGCAGGTCGGACGGGGCCGGGTCAGGGGCGGGGTCGGCCTCGAGCGCGACGTCCGCAGGCGGCACGTCCGCAACGGGCACGTCCGCAACGGGCACGTCCGATCCGGCCGAGCCGTCGTCACCTCCGCCGGTGCCGCACGCGATCGCGAGGACCGCGGTCGCAGAAACGAGCAGGGCCCGAAGCGCGTTCGTCATCTCTCCACCTCCCGTCCCCCGCATTCTACGCGGCCGGACGCGGCGGGTCCATGACGTTTCTTGAATTGCCGCGGGGCGTGCCTCAGACTACGCGACTGGAACGGACACGGGCGGGTACGGGCTCGGGCTCGGGTTCGGGGACGGGAGGTGGGATGAGCGTTCTCAGACTGGCGTTGCCGAAAGGCAGGATGCAGGAGGGGATCTTCTCGCTGCTCGCGGACTCGGGGCTGAAGGTCCGCGCGGGCGCCCGCGCGTACCGGCCCACGGTGTCGATCCCGGGCTTCGACGCGAAGATCCTGAAGCCGCAGAACGTGATCGGGATGCTCGCGGCCGGGCTGCGCGACGCGGGCTTCGCGGGCGCGGACTGGGTCGCGGAGCTGGGTGCGGACCTCGTCGAGGTGCTCGACACCGGCCTCGACCCGGTCCGCCTCGTGGCCGCGGCGCCCGCCGGGTTCCTCGAGGAGGGGCGGCTCCCGACCCGGCACGTCGTGGTCGCGTCCGAGTACGAGCGCCTGACGCTCGCGTGGATCCGCGACAAGGGCCTCGACGCGCGGTTCGTGAAGTCGTGGGGCGCGACCGAGGTCTTCCCGCCCGAGGACGCGGATTGCATCGTGGACCTGGTGCAGAGCGGGGACACGCTCCGGGCGAACGGCCTCTACGTGGTGGACGAGCTGTCGCGGTCCTCCACGCGGCTGTACGCGAGCCGTTCGGCCTGGGCGGACCCTGGCCGGCGCGCCGCGATCGATCGGCTCGCGCTGCTGGTGCGGTCGGTGCTGGAGGCGCGCGGCCGCGTGATGGTCGAGGTGAACGTGGCCGCGGATCGGCTCGAGGCGGTAGTCGCGGTGCTGCCGTGCATGCGCGAGCCCACGATCTCGAAGCTGCACCACGAGGGGGGGTACGCGGTCAAGGCGGCGGTGCCGCGGGCCGACCTGCCCCGCGTCATCCCGGAGATCAAGGCGGCCGGCGGGTCGGACATCGTGGTCACCGCGCTCGCGCAGATCGTGGTTTGAGCATGGCCGACCTCCTCGACCGGCTTCCCGAGCTCGCCCCCGCGCTGCGCGGGATGGTCGCCTACCGCGTGCCGCGGCACCCGGCGCCGATCGACCTCTACCTGGACGGGAACGAGGGCGCGGTGCCCCCGATCGGCGAGGCCCTGGGGCTGCTGCACGCAGCGGGCCCGGACGTGCTCCGGCGCTACCCGGACGCGCGGCCGCTCGAGGCGCTCGTGGCGGCGGACCTCGGCGTGGACGCGGCCCGCGTGATCGTGACCGCCGGGGGGGACGATGCGCTCGACCGTCTCTGCCGCGCCGTGCTCGCCGGCGGTCGCGAGATGGTCCTGCCGGTCCCGACCTTCGAGATGCTGGACCGGTTTGCGCGGCTTGCGGGCGGCTCGGTGCGGCCCGTGCCCTGGCGGCCCGGCGCGCCGTACCCGACCGGCGACGTGGTCGCCGCGGTCGGCGCCGCGACCGCGATCGTGGTCGTGGTCAGCCCGAACAACCCGACCGGCGGGGTCGCGACGCTCGACGACCTGCGGCGCGCCTCGGACGCCGCCGCGGCGGTTCGCGCGCTCGTGACGCTCGACCACGCGTACGTGGAGTTCGCGGATGCGGACCTGACCGCGGCGGCTCTCGCCCTGCCGAACGTGGTGGTTGTGCGCACGCTGTCCAAGGCGTGGGGGCTGGCGGGCCTGCGGATCGGGTACGCGGTCGGCCCCGAGCCGGTGATATCGTGGCTTCGCGCGGTCGGCAGCCCGTACGCGGCGTCGCGACCCTCGGTCGCCATTGCGGCCGCGCGGGTCGCGACGGGCCGCGCGGACGTCGACGCGTTCGTCGCCCGGGTGCGGGTCGAGCGTGCCGCGCTCTCGGACCTCCTCCGCTCGCTCGGCGCGGAGCCGTTCCCGTCGCAGGGCAACTTCGTGTTCGCGCGCACGCGGCACGCCGGTTGGCTCAAGGATGCGCTCGCGGGGCTCGGGATCTCGATCCGCGACTTCCCCGGCAAGCCGGGGCTCGAGGGGTGCGTGCGGATCACCTGCCCCGGCGACCCGGCCGCCTTCGACCGGCTTTGCGCGGCCGTGCGCGCGGCGCTCGCGCCCGAGGCGCTGCTGCTCGACCTCGACGGCGTGGTGGCCGACGTGTCCGGCTCGTACCGGGAGGCGATCGCGTCGGCCGCGGCGTCGTACGGGGTCGCTGTCGGTCCGGCCGAGATCGCGGCAGCCAAGGCCGAGCCGGGCTCGAACAACGACTGGGTCACGACGCGCCGGATCCTGGCGCGGCACGGGGTCGACGCCCCGCTCGACGAGGTGACCGCGCGCTTCGAGGCCGCGTACCAGGGCACGCCCGACCGGGCCGGCCTCTGGGCCCGCGAGCGGCTGCTGGTGCCGCGCGGGGGGCTCGCGCGGATCGCGTCGCTGTTGCCGATCGGGATCGTGACCGGCCGGCCGCGGCACGACGCGGAGCGGTTCCTGGATCACGCCGGGATCCGCGACGTGGTGTCCGCCATGGTCTGCATGGAGGACGCGCTGTTGAAGCCCGACCCCGCGCCGGTGCGGCTCGCGCTGGCGCGGCTGGGTGTCGCGCGGGCGTGGATGCTCGGGGACGCGCCGGACGACGTCCGTGCCGCGCGGGCCGCGGGCGTGGTGCCGCTCGGCGCCGCGGCGCCCGGCGACGGGGACGCGACCGCAGGTGCGCTGACGCAGGCGGGGGCGGCGCGGGTCCTGGGCGCGCCGGCGGACGTCCTGGCCACGATCGAGGAGGTGCTCTCATGAGCCGTCGCGGCGAGGTGGATCGGCGGACGCGCGAGACCGGGATCCGGGTCGTTCTGGACCTGGACGGCACCGGAGAGGCGAGGATCGACACGGGGATCGCCTTCCTCGATCACCTCCTGTCCCAGGTCGCGCACCACGGCCGGATCGACGTGGACCTTGCGGCCCGCGGCGACCTGCACGTGGACGACCACCACACGGCCGAGGACTGCGGGCTGGCGCTCGGCGAGGCGATCGACAGGGCGCTCGGCGACCGGCGGGGCATCCGGCGGTTCGGGACCGCGTACGCGCCGCTCGACGAGTCGCTCGCCCGCGCGGTCGTGGACCTGTCGGGTCGCCCGCACGCGAGCGTGTGGCTCGGCCTCGGACGCGACGCGATCGGCGGACTGTCCGCGGAGAACGTCGGCCACGTGGTCCGTTCGCTCGCGACCGCGATGCGCGCGACCCTGCACCTCGACGTGCTGCGCGGCGAGAACGACCACCACCGCGCCGAGGCCGCCTTCAAGGCGCTCGCGCTCGCCGTGCGCGAGGCGGTCGCGATCGACGGGGCCGCGACCGACGTGCCCAGCACGAAGGGGGTCCTGTGAGCGCGCCAGGGACGCTCCCCGGGGTCGTGATCGTCCGCACGGGGACGGCGAACCTCGCGTCGGTCGTGGCGGGCCTCGCGCGCGCGGGGGCGGCCGCCCGGCTGACCGAGGACCCGGCCGAGGTGGCGTCCGCGCCTCGGCTGGTGCTGCCCGGGGTGGGCGCGCTCGGCGCCGCGATGGAGCGCCTCGACGCGCTCGGCCTGTCCGGCCCGCTCGCGGACCGGGTGCGCGCCGGGAGGCCGACGCTCGCGGTCTGCCTGGGCCTCCAGCTCCTGGCCGAGCGGAGCGACGAGAGCCCGGGCGTGCCCGCGCTCGGCGTGGTCCCCGGGAACGCGACACGCTTCTCCGGCCCGGTGCGCGTGCCGCAGCTCGGCTGGAACCGGGTCGTGCCGGGGCCCGGCTGCCGGCTGCTCGAGGAGGGGTTCGCGTACTTCGCCAACTCGTACCGCCTGGAGGCGCCGCCGCCCGGCTGGTCCGCGGCCCTGGCCGACCACGGGGGTCCGTTCGTCGCGGCGATGGAGCGCGGCCCGGTGCTCGCCTGCCAGTTCCACCCGGAGCTGTCGGGCGCATGGGGGCTCTCGCTGCTGAGGCGTTGGCTGGCCGTGGCGGACGAGGCGGCAGGTGGCGCATGGTGACCGTGCGCGTCATCCCGTGCCTCGACGTGCGCGACGGCCGCGTCGTGAAAGGCGTGAAGTTCCAGGGGCTTCGCGATGCCGGCGACCCGGCCGGGCTGGCGTGGAACTACGAGGCGCAGGGCGCGGACGAACTGGTGCTGCTCGACGTGTCCGCGACTCCCGAGGGCCGCGGCCACGCCGTCCGGACGGTCGCCGCGGTCCGCGCGGGGCTCGGGATCCCGATGACCGTGGGCGGCGGAGTGCGGGTGGCGGCGGACGCGGGCGCGCTACTGGAGGCGGGCGCGGACAAGGTGTCGGTCAACACGGCGGCGGTCGAGCGGCCCGCGCTGATCTCCGAGATCGCGGAGCGCTTCGGGAGCCAGTGCGCGGTCCTCGCGCTCGACGCGGCGCGGCGCGCGGACGGCGGCCCGGGCTGGGAGGTCGTGGTCCTGTCGGGCACGTCCCGGACCGGGATGGACGCGATCGGGTGGGCGCGCGAGGCCGCGGGCCGCGGCGCGGGCGAGATCCTGCTGACGAGCTGGGACCGCGACGGCACGGGCACCGGGTACGACCTCGACCTCGTCGCGGCGATCAGCCGCGCGGTCCGGGTCCCGGTGATCGCGTCCGGAGGCGCGTCCGGGCCCGGGCACCTGCTGGCCGCGGTCCGGGCCGGGGCGGACGCGGTGCTGGCCGCGTCGATCTTCCATTACGGGCGGTACGCGATCGCTGACGTCAAGGACACGCTGGAAGCAGGCGGGGTGAGGGTGCGCCGATGATCGTTCCATCCATCGACCTCATGGGCGGGCAGGCGGTCCAGCTCGTGGGCGGCCGGGACCGGGCGATCGAGGCGGGCGACCCGCGGCCGATCGCGGAGCGGTTCGCGGTCGCGGGCGACGTCGCGGTCATCGACCTCGACGCGGCCCTCGGGACCGGCGACAACTCCGCGCTGATCCGGGATCTCGTGAAGCGCGCGTCGTGCCGCGTCGGGGGGGGGATCCGCACGGCCGGGCGCGCACTCGAGTGGCTCGACGCTGGCGCGGCGAAGGTGATCCTGGGGACCCGCGCGGTGCCCGAGGTGCTCTCGCGCCTGCCGCGCGATCGCGTGGTCGCGGCGCTCGACGCACGCGACGGGGACGTCGTCGTGGAGGGCTGGGTCACGTCCACGGGCCGGCGCGTCGAGGACCGCATGGCCGAGGTCCGGGAGATGGTGTCGGGGTTCCTGGTCACGCTCGTCGAGAGCGAGGGGCGCATGCGGGGCATCGACCTCGGCCGCGTCCGCGAACTGGTCGCCGCGGCGGGCGGGACACACGTCACCGTCGCGGGCGGCGTCACCACCGCCGAGGAGGTCGCGGCGATCGACCGGCTCGGCGCGGACTGCCAGGTGGGCATGGCGCTCTACACGGGCAGGCTCGGGCTGGCCGAGGCGATCGCGGCGCCGCTCGTGTCCGACCGGCCGGACGGGCTCTGGCCGACCGTGGTCGCCGACGAGGACGGCGTGGCGCTCGGGCTCGCGTGGTCGGACATCGACAGCCTGCGCGAGGCGGTGCGCACGCGGCGCGGCGTCTATCACTCCCGGAGGCGCGGGTTGTGGGTCAAGGGCCTCTCGTCCGGCGCGACCCAGGACCTGCTGCGGGTCGATCCCGACTGCGACCGGGACGCGATCCGGTTCACGGTGCGCCAGCACGGCGCCGGGTTCTGCCACAGGGACACGCGGACCTGCTGGGACCGGGACGTGGGGGGGAGGAATGGCTGAGCGTACCCTGCGCCGGGTCCGCCCGGACGACGTTCCCGCGACGCGGCGCGGCGCGGTGGATGCCGCGACGCTCGCCTCGGCGTCGGCCATCGTGGACGACGTGCGGCGCGGCGGCGAGGCGGCGTTGCGGGCCCACGCGGAGCGCCTCGGCGACCTCGCGCCCGGCGACCCGCTCGTGATCGGTCGCGACGCGCTCGCTGCGGCGCTCGCGGCGCTGCCGGCGGCGCGGCGCGACGTGCTCTCGCGCACCGCCGCCCGGATCCGGGCGTTCGCGGAGGCGCAGCGCGCGGCGCTCGCGGACGTGCGGGTCGAGGTGCCGGGCGGGCTCGCCGGGCACGCGGTCGTCCCGGTGGACCGGGCCGGGTGCTACGCCCCGGGGGGGCGGTTCCCTCTCCCGTCGTCGGTCCTGATGACGGTCGTGGCTGCTCGCGCCGCTGGCGTGCCGTCGGTCTGGGTCGCGTCCCCCCGCCCGGCGCCGGTCACGCTGGCCGCCGCGGCGCTCGCGGGTGCGGACGCGCTGCTGGCGGCTGGGGGGGCGCACGCGATCGCGGCGCTCGCGTTCGGCGCGGGCCCCGTGCCCGCGTGCGACGCGGTGGTCGGCCCCGGGAACCGCTGGGTCACCGCGGCGAAGCAGGTCGTGTCCGGCCACGTCCGGATCGACATGCTGGCCGGGCCGTCCGAGCTGGTCGTGGTCGCGGACGGCGGCGCGGACCCGGCGCTGGTCGCGGCCGACCTGCTCGCCCAGGCGGAGCACGACCCGGACGCGCTGCCGGTGCTGGTCGCGATCGGCGAGGCGGTCGCGGACGCGGTGGACGCCGAGGTCGCGCGCCAGCTCGCGACGCTGCCCACGGCCGGGACCGCCGCGGCCGCGGTCGCGAACGGGTTCGCGGTCGTGGTCCGCGACGCGGCCGGGGCCGCGGCCGTCTGCGACCGGATCGCGCCCGAGCACCTGGAGCTGGCGCTCGACGACGCCGCGGGCGCCGACGTCGCGGGTCGCGTGCGCCACTGCGGCGCCCTGTTCTCGGGTCCCTTTGGGGGGGAAGTGCTCGGCGACTACGGCGCCGGCCCGAGCCACGTGCTGCCGACCGGCGGCACCGCGCGGCACACGGCCGGGCTGTCCGTGCTCGACTTCCTGCGCGTCAGGACCTGGCTCGACGTGCGGGACCGCGAGGCCGCGCGCCCCCTGGTCGAGGACGCGATCGCCCTGGCGCGGATGGAGGGGCTGGAAGGCCACGCCCGCGCGGCGGAGCGGCGGCGGTAGGCGCGCCGCGCCCCCCTCCGATCGATGCCCCTGGGGCCTGCCGGGTCGGGAAGGTGGGGTACGCGTCTCGACGGGTGTCGCTCGGGACCGCCGGCCGTGCGGGCCGGGCGACAGCGCGGAATGCTCGCTACTCCTTCCCCTTGAATTCACAGTACTTGGGGTAGTCCGCCGGGAGGCCGGAGGTCGCCCACGGCGACGCGGTCGTGCCGCGGGGGTGGGCCTTGAAGAACTCCAGCGCCTGCCGGCCCTGGAAGCCGAACGGGATCGTGTGCTGGCCGCCGTGGTTGCAGCGGACCACGTCGTGGCCGCTCCGGTTCAGGTACGGCACGTCGTTGGCCGCGAACTGGTCGAAGTGGACCATGCCCATGTACTGGTCGTTCGCGCCGCCGGCGATCACGGCCTGGGGATAGCCGCTGCCGGGAGGGTCCTTCGGCCAGGTCACGTTGAAGCCGGTGTCGTTCGCCGGGTTCCCGAGGTAGCCGCCGGACCACGTCAGCACGGACGCGATCACGTCGCCCCGCAGCACGCCGATCAGGTCCGACAGGATCCCCCCCGCCGAGAACCCGGACGTGAAGACCCGGTCCGCGTCCACGCCGAACCTGGCGTCCAGGCACGCGAGGAGGTCGTCGAACAGCGCGATGTCGTCGTTCGGTTCGTCCGCGAAGACCTCGAGCACGTCCCAGTTGGGGAACACGGACTGGCCGCGCGGCGTGACCAGGATGAACGGGAACTCCGCGTCGTCCACGTACGACGCGAAGACCGCGGCGAAGTCGGCGGTCATGTCGTAGTCACCGACGAACCCGTGCCACATGAAGACGACCGGCCACGGCCCCTTCGACTCGACGTCGGGCGGCAGGTTCAGGAGCAGCTCGCGCTCCACGCCGTTGGCGACGAACTTCGCGTTCCTGCCCTCCTTCAGGGCGAGGCACTGCTCCGGCGGCGGGGCCGCCTCGGGCGGCGCGTCCGCGGGGCCGGGCTCGGGCGCGACCTCGTCGGCCGCCTCCTCCCCGGCGCCGGCCGGCGTCTCGTCCGTCGCGGCGGCGTCCGCGGCGCCCGCGCCATCCGTCGCGCCCCCTCCTCCGCCGCCACAGGCGAGCAGCAGCAGCGCGGCCACGACCCCGGGAATGCAGGCGATTCTCATCGCGACCTCCACGGACGTGCCGGAAACCGTAGCATCCGGGGAGGAGCGGTGTCCAGCGCCCAATCGTGGTACCGTTCCCCGAACCGGGACGCGGGGTCCCGGGCCCCGGAGGACGCGATGACGAGACGGGCGACGGTGCTTGCGGTGGTTTCGATGGCGGCGTTCGCCGCGGGGTGCGGCGCGACGGCCAGGGGCGGCGGCGAGACGGAACTGTCCGACGCGGCAATCGAAACCGCGGACGACGCAGCGCCCGACGCCCCCGCCTCGGAGCGCTCCTACGCCCGCGTCATCGCGGGACCGGCGGACCTCCTCGGCGGCCCGGGGGCGCGCGGCGTCGAGGGCGACATCGTGATCGGGAACCGGTTCGTCCGGTACGTGATCCGGACCGGCGATCGGGGGATGTTCGGGCCGTGCGGAGGCGTGCTGCTCGACGCGGACCTCGTCCGCCCCGAGGGCCAGCCGGGGCGCGATCGCCTGATCGAGCTGTTCCCGATGGTCGGGATGGCGCGCGTGCTCTGCCCGGACACGATCTCCGTCGCGGACGACGGGGCGGCGACCGGTACGGCCGTGGTGCGCCTCCGCGGCCCGGACGGCGGCTTCCCGCTGATCGAGTCGCTCGTCCCGACCCTGCCGCTCGGGCTCGACGTCACCATGGACTACGTGCTCCCGCCGGACGCCCGCCACCTGGAGGTGGTCTTCAGCATCCGCAACACGACCGGGTTCGAGCAGGACGTGGTCGCCGGGCAGGTCGTGCAGTTCGGCGACACGATCGACTTCTTCGCGGATCGCTGCGGGTTCGATCCGTCGTGCGTCATCGGCAGGAAGGACGTGGACTGGATCGGCGGCGGCTCGCCCGACGTGTCCTACGGGTTCACGACGCCGGCCGGGTCCCGGCCGCTCGTGCTCCTGAACGAGGACGCCCTGTTGATCGTGCGTTTCGGCGTCGTGACCATCGCCGCGGGGGGGGAGGCGGAGGTGCGCCACTACTTCGTGACCGGCGACGGGACGCTCGAGGACGTGGTTCGCCAGGTGCGCGCGCTGCGCGGCGTGACCGGGCTCGGGAGGCTGGTCGCGACCGTGACCCCGGCCGGGACGGGGACCGCGCCGTCGGACGCGCTGCTGACGGTGGGCGTGCCCGGCGAGGGGGGCGCGACTACGTGGCACAGCTCGTCGCGGGCGGGCGCGGACGGCAAGGCGACGTTCGATCTGCCGCCCGGCGCGTACGACGTGAAGGTGGAGATGCCCGGGACCGTGGCGGGGCTCGTGCAGGGCATCGCGGTCAAGGCCGGCGAGGACGCGCCCGCGGCGGTGCCCGTGGCCGCGCCTGGCGGCGTGGCGTTGACGGTGAAGGACGGCGACGGCAAGCCGCTCGACGCGCTGCTCCAGCTCCAGGCGGGGCACGACGCCGCGTGGACGGCCGGGACCATCGGTCGCCCGTTCTTCGTGCGCGACGGCGTCTTCGAGGCGCCGGTCCCCCCCGGCAAGTACACGGCCGTGGTCTCGAAGGGGTTCGCGTGGGACGCGTGGAGCGGCAACGTCACGGTGACGGCGGGCGCGAAGGCCCCGATCGCCGCGGCGCTGCACAAGGTGGTCGCCACGGACGGCGAGCTGTCCATGGACACGCACGATCACTGCGAGTTGTCGAACGACGCGCAGATCACGGTCGAGGACCGCCTGCGCAACGCGATGGCGGTCGGGCTCGACGTGTATTCCACGACCGACCACGACCACATGGGCAACCTCCAGCCGTGGGTCGAGTCCATGGGCGTCACCGACCGCGTGCGCGCGCTCCCCGGCAGCGAGATCTCGCCGACCTTCGGCCACACCGCGGCGATCGGCTGCGACGTGAAGTGGATCAAGGACACGTACTTCGAGGTCCCGTGGGTGGTCCCGGGCCCGGACGGGACGATCGTCCGGACCACGCCGACCCGGATCTGGAACACGGCGCGGAAGGACTTCGCCTGCCGCCTGCTGCTGATCGCCCACCCGTGGGACGGGTCGAGCGGGCTCCTGAACAACTGGGAGGTCACGGACACGAGCGACCCCGCGGAGCACCTGCCGGACATGGACCTGTCGCTGGTGGACGGGCTGGAGGTCGTCAACGGCGGCCAGGACTGGAACGAGATGGTGAACGTCAGCCTTCCGCGCTGGTTCAACATGCTGCGCCGGGGCTACCGCGTCGCCGCGGTCGGCGGGTCGGACGCGCACGAGCCGTCCGCGGCGCTCGGCGACCCGCGCAACCTGGTGCCGGCGGGCGGCGCGAAGGTCGATGCGCTCGACCCGGCGGTGCTGTACGACGCGATCCGCGAATTCAGGAGCCAGGTCGTGGGCGGGCCGGTGATCCGGCTGACCGTGGGCGGCGAGAAGCCGGGCGGCGTCGCGGCGGCGCCGGGCGGCGTGGTCAAGGCTCGTCTGGAGGTCCACGCGGCGCCGTGGGTGCCGGTGGACGTGGCGCGCATCTACGTGAACGGCGAGATGGTCGTCGAGGAGGCCGTGGCGCCGGGCACCGCGGTCGTCCGGGCGGTCATCGACCGCGACCTGGCCGTGACGCAGGACGCGTTCGTCGTGGCCGCTGCCGGGCATCGCACCGAGCGGCAGGGCGTGGCGGTCTCGAACCGGCCGTCGCGGTCCGTCACGAACCCGGTCTGGGTGGACGCGGACGGCAACGGCTACCGGGCGCCTGGGCCGAAGCCCCGCTGACGGACCGCGCGCCGGTCCGCCCTCCCCCCGCCCGCAGGCGGCAGCCGCCTACTCCCAGAACCCGCCGCCGACGCGGCCGACGAACGGCAGGGCCGCGAACGCGCACGCGCGGCCCCACGCCTCGTCGTCCAGGCCGTGCTCCTTCATGTAGGTGGGGATGTCGGAGCGGCAGACCACCTCGGTGCCCGGGTCGCACTTCGCGAACGACGGGGCCATCTGGCCGCAGGCGACGTCCGGGTCGATCGCCTCCAGCGCCGCCTCGTCGATCGACGCCTTCGACGCGCAGACCGTGAAGAAGTCCCAGACGTCGGGCTGGCCGAACGCGACCTTGGCGAGGTCGCACGCGCGGCAGTCGCCGCCCGGCCCGCGGTTGTCGCACCACCCGCCGCGGCCGTATTCGGGGCACTGGCAGTCCGCGGCGCACGCGACGCACGCGTCGAGCAGGCCGCTGCACTCGGTCCCGGGCGCGCAGTCCGCGACCACGCACAGGTTGTCGACGCACCCTGCCACCGGGTCGTGGGAGCAGCCCGCGGACGGCGTGCAGGGCACGAGGTGCGGGTGGCAGACGCGGTCGAGGCCGCAGTCCCCGTCGTCCTGGCACGGGTCGAGCGGGCCGCCCGCGCACCCGCCCGTGTAGGCGTTGCAGTAGCCCTCCATGCACGGCGAGTCCGGGCCGCAGCGATTCGGGACGCAGCGCCGCAGGTCCGGGGCGCACAGTTCGCCGTCGCGGCAGTCCTGGTCGTCCGCGCAGCGGCACTGGGACACGTCGATCTGCCGAACCGCCGCCGCGGCCGTCCAGATGCCCGGGTAGTCCGCGCAGTCCATCCGGGTGTCGTCGCGGGAGACCGACACGAGGTAGCGCACGCGGAGCGGGGTGCCGGGGTTCACGAGCGATTCGCCCTGGCGCAGCACCGCCGGGCCCTCCGCCGCGGACGTGCCTCCGAACAGGCCCATCTCGACCGGAGGGTGCACGAACGCGCCGCAGGTCTCCTCGACGGGCGCGCACGCCGTCGCGAGCTGCTTCACGGAGGGGCACGCCTCCTGTCCGCCGCAGTCGTACCACGTCCCCTGGGCCCACGCGGCGTCGTGGAAGAAGAACACGGGCTTCCAGTCCCACCCCTGCTTCCAGATCACCACGACCGTGTCGACCCACCAGGGCTCGTTCCGCTTCCAGTACGCGTGGACGCGCTGCCCGGTGTAGACCGGGATCTCCAGCCCGTCGGGCAGGGCGTACGTCAGGGTCCTCTCCTTGCCGTCGTCGAAGCGAAGCGTCACGCCGGCGCCGTCCTTCAAGGTGACGGTGGCGTCGCCTTCCACGAGGCCGTTCCCGTACACCGACCCGTCCTCGTCGGGGACCTGGACCGAGAACGGCTGGAGCGGCGGCGCGACCTCGCACGTCTCCACGGGGGGGACGTCCGCGGGCAGATCCCCGGGCGCGTCCGGGACGGCCTCGGGAGGCACGTCGGCCGGCAGCTCCGCCGGCACCTCCGGCGCGACCTCCGGGGCCGGATCCGGCTCGGTGTCGGCCGCAGTGTCCGCCGTCGTTTCGGCCGCCGCGTCCGCCGCGATGTCAGCCGCGGTGTCGGCGATCGCGTCCGGTGTCGTCCCGCCGGTGTCGCCCGCCGATCCCCCTTCCGAGCATCCGATCGCGAGCAGGCACGCGAGCACGAACGCGGTCCGTCTCATCTTCCCCTCCCTCCCGGCAGCCGGACGTCGGGCCGCGTCGCGAACGGCCGGACGCCCAGCGCGGCGTGGATCTCCTCGGGGAAGTATACGGTTCCCCCCTTGGCCACGAGGCGCGTCTTGCGGATCGCGGAGATGTCGCGCACCGGGTCGCCGTCCACGAGCACGAAATCCGCGAGCTTCCCGGCCTCGATCGTGCCCAGCAGGGCGTCCGTGCCCAGGTACCGGGCCGCGCCGATCGTCGCCGCCCGCAGCACGTCCGCGGGGGGGATCCCGGCCTCGACCCATGCCGCGAGCTCGCTGTGGAGCACGAACCCGGCTGCGTCGTCGGTCCCCGGCACGAGCCGGATCCCCTCGCGGTGCAGCAGCGCGAGGACCTCCTTCAGGCGCTGCCAGGACGCGTCGTAGGCCGCGTACTGCGACGGCTTCACGTCGAGCCAGGTGGTCCGGCGCCCGCGCTGCACCGGGACCGGCACGTGGTCGAGCCAGGGCGCGTCGTTCGGCGCGACCCGGCCCGGCCGACCGAGCAGCATGGACTGGAAGATCGCGATCGTGGGGTCGAGCGTCGCCCCGCGCTCCTTCATGATCGCGACGGTCCGCCGCACGCGCTCGCTCGCGAGGTCCACCTTGCCGAGCCGCTCGCCGAGCGCGGTGAACCGGAACGGCGTGCGCGTGTCGTCACCGGGCCCGATGACCCAGGACAGCACGAGCTGGTTGATGTGCGCGATCTCGTCGTAGCCGTCCAGCAGGGCCTGGTCGGATGTCATGAACGCGGGCACGTGGCCGTGGACGCGGAGGCCGAGCCGGTGCGCCGAGTCCGCGATCGGCGCGACCCACTCGGGCCGGATCGAGTTGTACAGCTTGATCGCCCGGTACCCGCGGTCCGCGTACCAGCGCACCGCCGCGAGCCCGTCCTCGAGCCGGTCCGCCACGAAGCCGAGGTGCACCGAGAACGCGCTCTTCCCCTCGATGAAGCCCGACCGCTCGATCCGCGGCCCCGGGACCTCGCCCGCCTCGACGCGCCGAACGAGCGCGAGCAGCACGTCGTTGTCGTTGCCCGGGTCGCGCGTGGAGGTCACCCCGGCCGCCAGGTGCAGCAGCCCGCCCCAGTCCGACGCGTGCGCGTGCAGGTCGTGCAGGCCCGGGAGCAGGGTGCCCCCGGCGCCGTCGATCACGACCGCGTCCTCGGGCGGCGCGCCGTCGCGCACCGACACGATCCGGTCGCCGAAGACCACCACGTTCGCCGGCGCGGACAGGCCGCCGGACACGGGGTCGAAGACGCGGACGTTCGCGACGCAGACCGGGTCGTCGAACCGGCGGGCGAGCCGCGCGCCGAGCGTGCGCAGCAGGTCCGCGCCGACGTCCGCGGCGAGCTTCGAGAGCGCCTCGTACCGGCCCGCGTGCGTCTCATCGATCAGCACCCACCCGGGCCAGAGCGTGCCCGCGAGCCGCCCGTCCGCGTGCAGCAGGACGAGCTGCGGCGCGAGGTCCAGGCCCCACACCGCGACGAGCGTCGCGACCGGCGCGTCCGGGCCGTCGCCGAGCGGGACGTCGCGGACCTTCTCGGCGCGGACCTCGCCCCCCGGCAGGACCGCGACCTTCCCCCCCGGCGAGGCGAGCGCCTCGCGCGCAACGACGCCGATCGCCCAGGGGCTGCCGTTGTTCGCGAGGTAGAGGGGGACGTCCGCGAGCTTCGGGAGCGGCACCGCGCCCGAGTCGTCGAGCGACCGCCAGCGGGCGTGTCCGGGGACCGCCTCGAACGATTCGTCGACCGGCGCCCCGGCCCAGCCCTTGCCGCGGATCGTCCACCGCACGGGCCTGCCGCCGGGCGCGAGGTCCACGCGCTCCCGGATCTTCGGGCCGCGGCCGTTGTCGTCCACGCGCCAGTCGATCTCGACGCGGGCGCCGTCGGTCGTCGCGGCCAGCGTGCCGATCCGGCCGGCGGCGGTGACGAGCGCCCAGCGATCCGCGGTCTTCGCGGACGCGCCCGGCGCGGGGAGGAGGAGCGCGAGGAGGGGCATCGCGAGCAGGGTCGCGGCGGCGGCGCGGAGCATGGTTGCGAAGCGGTTCATCGGTCACCCCACGCGGTGGAACTGCGTGAAGAAATCCGGGAACGCCCCGCGCGGGTCCAGGCGGCGCTTCGCGTCCTCGAGCGCGGCGCGGTCGTAGACCTGCCAGAACGCCTCGGGGGTGTAGTGGTTCCGCGAGATCAGCGTCTTGATCCCCCCCAGCTCGAACGTCTTGCGCTCGAGCTGCTCGGACGCGTCGACCGCGGGGTCCTCGTTCGGCTTGCCGTAGACCGCGCAGTCGATCACGAAGTCGCCGAGCCCCTTCGCCCACCCGGGGGACACCCAGGGGTACGGCTTCGGGATCCGGTACGGAACGACCCACAGGGGCCAGAAGTCGTAGTCGCGCTCGTACCACCGGCAGAAGTCCTCGAACCGGCCATCCGGGATGAACACGTCGCAGACCACGTCGGGCCGGCGCTTCAGCCCGAACAGCGGCTCCAGGCGCTTGTAGGTCCGGATGACGTTCGTCGATCCGAGCACCCACTTTCCGACCAGCAGCCTCACCGGCCACCACTCGAGCGGCGGGAACGTGCGGGTCAGCCAGTGGCACTCGGTGTCGTAGCGGAAGCAGTACTCGTGCGTCGTCAGGTAGTCCTCGGTGCGGACCCGCGTGCTCTTGTAGAACACCTTCAGCCAGCGGTACGTGCTGACGTACGGCGGCGCGTCCGTGAACCGCCCGAGGCACAGGACGTGCTCGCGCGGTCCGTGGATGATGCCGTCCACGAAGTCGAAGTCGTCGGCCCGGCAGCGCTCCAGCATGGCCGCGTGGAACGCCTCGACGCAGTCGTAGCGGCGGTATTCCAGCTTGACGAAGGGCTTCGCCGGGACCAGCCGGAACTTCAGGCGCGTGAGCAAGGCGAGCGTGCCGTACGACCCGTGCATCATGCCGAAGGCGTGCGGCTCCCGGTCCGGCGAGCACGCCAGCACGTCGCCCTCGCCGGTCACGACCTCGTACTCGATCGCGCTGTCGTGGAACCCGCCGTACTTGTAGGACATTCCCTCGACCGAGCAGCCCGCGACCGCGCCGCCGATCGTGATGCCCTCCAGCTCCGGTACGACCGTCGGCAGCAGCCCGTTCGCGAGCGTCTCCGTGACCAGCCGCGAGAACGGCACGCCCGGCTCCGCGACGCAGGTGCGCGCGTCCCGGTCGATCTCCAGCACCCGGTCCAGGTCCGTCACGTCCACCGGCCGCTGCGTGAACCGCCCGTCCTTCGGGAGCGGCACCACGTGCGACACCCCGCGCCGCTTGAACGGCCGCACCTGCACGCCCGCCGCGGCCGCCTCGCGCACCGCCCGCGCCACCGCCTCGACCTTCGCCTCGTGCGTCATGCGTGCCTCCGTCGCCTCCGCTATTCGAAGACGCTGAAGTCGTACCCGAACCGGAACCCGAAAAA
>VGRB01000012.1 GCA_016875475.1 Deltaproteobacteria bacterium | reverse complement strand
TCGACGGACAGGCGGACTCCGTCGCCCGCCGGCGGTCCCCAGGCCAGGAAGTCCACGTCGGCCGCGGCGCTGGCCAGGGACAGCCCGACGGCGTCCGCCTCCGCCTCCGACAGCCCCGGGGCGACGAGGGTCCCGATCAGGGACTCGTGGGCGCGGGCCGCCGGGTGGTCGACGCCGGGCGGCGCCCAGCGCACGTCCTCGGTCCGGCCCTCGCCTGCGAGGCGAAGCAGGACCGAGCCGTCGCGGTCCAGGGTCGCCGCGGTGCCTGCGAGGCCGGCGGCGCGGACGTGTCTCGCGAAGCATGCCAGGAGGGCCTGCGGATTCGCGGAAAGCCTTTGGCAGTCCCTGGACATCCCGGCCGGGATGGTACCATCCGGGTCTGCCCCGATCAAAGCGAAGCCGAACGCCGAACGCGCCGGGGCCCGATCAGCGCGTGCGGGCCGTCACCGCGATCGTGGCCACGACGTCGCCTTCCCACTCGAACGCGAGGCCCGCGGCGGCGTAACGCCAGGTGCCGAGGAACGGGTCCACGGACGCCTCGCCGAGCGCCGCCCGGACCGCGTCGCGGTCGGCCCCGATGCCGACGCCGGGGTCGCCCGCGGCGCGGAACGGCGAGCCGGCGTGGTGGCGGATCGAGGTCACGGGCGCGTCGTCGGACGGGCCGGCGACGAGCAGCGACATCCCGCGGCCGGGGTAGGACAGCAGGACGCCGCCGGGCCCGAGGTCGCGCGCGGACGCGGGCGCGCCGAGCCTCGCGACGACCTCGGACCGGGCGTCGCCGACGGACATGTCGGCCGAATCGCCTCCCCCGGACGACGCGCACGCCGCGACGAGCGGGAGGATCAGCGGAAGCAGCCGGGCAGGCTTGCGCGTGGCGGTCATTTCGCACCTCCCGCGAGGTCGAAGGGGCACGAGAACGGCTCGCCGATGCGCTCGCCCGTCGCGGCGTCGAAGATCGCGGCGCTCCACGTCCCGGCCTGCCTGGCGGCGGGCGGCGCGTAGGTCGGCGACAGGACCGTCGCGAACCAGACGGAGTCCGCGGGCATCGCGAGGCGCCACCCGTCGGGCTCGCGGACCGCGCCCGGGAAGTCGATCGCGCCCCGGAAGAACGACGGCGCCTCGTCGCCCCACCGGAGGAGGAGGTGGAGCACCACGTCGCGCGCGGGGCCGGGGTTGTAGAGGGTCAGGAAGACCGGCATGGGCTCGCCCGCGTGCTCGTAGACGATGTGGCGCGTCGAGACCACGACGCGCGGGATCGCGGGGGGGCGCGGCGCCGCGAGCGCCGGTTTCCAGTCGGCGCGGCCGAGTGCGTGCTCGTCGTTCCCGTCGATGATGGTCGCGTCGATCCGGGCCGGGTCCGTGGTCCCCCACCAGTTGTTCGCGACGGACACGTTCACCGCCCACGCGGGGTCCGTGCCCGCACCCCGGTTGAACCAGCCGAAGTCGGCCGGCTCGCCCGCCTTCAGGTTGCCGTGCACGTCGTTCCACGAGAACGCGCGCAGGTACGCGGCCCCGACGCCCGCCGCGCCCTCGACCTCGTTGGCGTTCCCGGTGAACGTGTTGTCGATCACCGCGGGGTCGGCGTGGGGGTAGCAGGTGGTGCAGACGTGCAGGCCGCCCCCGTCCCCGGCCGAGTGGTTGCCCGTGACCACGTTGTCGAGGAACGCGGGCTGCGACGAGACCAGCGCCACGCCGCCGCCCTCGAACACGCCCTCGTTCCCGGCGAACTCGTTCCCCACGATCGGCGCGGCCATGAAGTTCGCGACGAGCGCGCCGCCGTAGGACGAACGGTTGCCCGTGAACCGGTTGTCCTTGATCACCGGGTCCGCGGAGTCGACGCAGATCGCGCCGCCCTGGTTCGCGCCGTCCGCCCGGTTCCCGGTGAAGGCGCACCCGACGATGCGCGGCCGGCTGCCCTCGCCCACGTAGATCGCGGCGCCGCCCATCACGTCGGTCATGCCGTCGGCCTGGCAGTGGTTGTCCTCGAACGTGCAGCGGTGGATGAACGGCGAGGCGGCGTTCGTCCGGACGGCCCTGGTGCCCCCCGACAGCTCGCACCACTCGAGGATCGAGCCGGACACGTAGCGCTCGATCGCCTCGAACGCGGCGTCCTTCGAGGAGTCCTCGAACACCACCGAGCCCCAGCGCTCGGCCGTGCCGCGGCCCGCGTCGCGGCCCGTGAAGCGGATCGGCTTCGCCTCGGTGCCGCGCGCCACGAGCGCGCCGCGCACCGCGATCGAGCGGCCCGCGGACAGGACGACGTGGGCGCCGGGCTCCAGCGTGAGCGTCGCGGCCTCGGCCACGGTCACGTCCTGCTCGACGAGGTACGGGCTCGCGGCGGCCGTCCAGGTCTCGTCCGCGGCGATCGTCGCCGGGACGCGGACCTCGGCGGACGCCTCGACCGCCGGCAGAAGGAGCGCGAGCGCGAGGGCGGCGGGGAACGCCTTCAACGCGGGTCTCCGCGACGGGTGCGGGATCGTACCACGCGCGGCATATACTCGGGGTCGGGGAGGTGCCGCCATGCGCCCGGTGCTGCTCGCGCTCGCAGCCACGCTCGGGTGCGCAGGCCCGGCCGGGGAGCCGGGCGGCTTCCCGCCGGGGTCCGGCTCGAGGGTCGGCGACCGCCTCGCGGACTTCACGCTCCCGGATTGCGACGGGAACGCCGTGCGGCTCGCGGACGTGCTCGCGGGCGGCGAGGCGGCGCTGGTCGTGGTCGCTGCCGGGTGGTGCGCGTCGTGCGTCAAGGAGGCGGGGACGCTCGAGCGCGACGTCGCGGACCGGTGGGGGCCGCGCGGCCTGCGCATCGTGCAGGTCCTGTTCGAGGACGCGCTCGGGGCGCCGGCCGGGCCGCAGTTCTGCCGGGAGTGGCGGGACCGGTTCGGGCTGTCGTTCCCGGTCGTCGTGGACGCGGACGCCGCGGTCGCCGGGGCGCTCGGGGCGGGCGGCGCCGCGGCGACGCCGCTCCACCTGGTGACGGACCGGGAGGCGGTTGTCCTCTACCGTGCGGCGGGACCGGTGCCGCCGGACCTCGCCCCGTTCCTGGACGCGCTGCTTCCGCCGGAGAGGTGACCATGCGCAGTCGATCGGGGGTGCCCGTCGCGGTCGTCGCCGCGTCGCTGGCCGCCGCGGGGGTCGTCGCCGCCGAGCCGCCGCAGGTCGCGCGCGTCGGGGCCGGTCCCGTGCGCGCGCTCGACCTCGTGGAGCTCGACGTCGCGACCGGGAGGAGCTGGGCCGACCCGTTCGACCGGGCGCGGGTCGCGGTCGACGCGGTCGTGCGGCGCGCCGACCCGGCGGGCGGGCCGGGCCGCGAGTGGCGCGTCGAGGGGTTTTGGCACCAGGACCACGTGGCCGCCACGATCGATGCGGCCGAGGTGGTCGCTGCGCAGGGCGACCCGGGGTTCCGCGTGCGGTTCCGCCCGCCGTCGTCCGGAGACTACGCCTTCGAGGTCACGGTCACGGACGAGGAGGGGACGAGCGCTCCGGTCCCGCTTGCGGTCACGGTCGGGGAGGCTGCGCCGGGGCGGCACGGGTTCCTGTCGCGCGACCCGGCGGCGCCGTCGCGGATCGCGTGGACCGACGGGACGCCGTACGTCCCGTTCGGCGTGAACGTGTGCTGGGTGGGGGCGGGCGGCACAGCCGAGTTCCACAAGTACTTCGATCGGTTCGCCGAGCACGGCCTGGACTGGACGCGCGTCTGGATGACCCACTTCGACGGGACCGCGCTCGAGTGGAAGGCCGGGGGGGACGGCGGCGCGTACGCGGGGCTCGGCCGGTACAACCTGAAGGCGGCGTGGCGCGTGGATCGCGTGCTGGAGCTGGCCGAGGAGCACGGGGTAGCGCTCCAGCTCGTGCTCCAGCAGCACTCGCAGTTCGACACCGCGAACTGGTCGAGCTGGGACGAGAGCCCGTGGAACGCGGCGAACGGCGGGCCCCTCGCGAAGAGCGCGGACTTCTTCACGCGGCCCGAGGTCGTGGCGCTGTTCGACCGGAAGGTCCGCTACCTCGTCGCCAGGTACGCGCACTCCCCGGCCCTGCTCGCGTGGGAGCTGTTCAACGAGGTCGAGCTGATCCGCGGGTACTCCCCGGCGGACGGCGAGGCGTGGATGCGGGCGCGGACCGACGTCCTCCGGTCGCTCGACCCGTACGGGCACCTCGTGACCACGTCGTGGGGCGCGCCGGGCACGCCGGGCGCCCGCCAGGACTGGGGGTACGAAGGCTACGGCCTGTCCCAGCTCCACTCGTACGTCCCGATGTACCGGGAGGTGCTGGAGCTGGCCGCGTCCTACCTGCTGCCGTTCGGCAAGCCCGCCATCGCGGCCGAGATCGGGATCGACTTCCTGGGGCAGGAGAACCTGAAGGACACGCGGGGTGCGCACCTGCACAACGCGACGCTGACCGCGGCGCTGGTCGGGTTCCAGGGCGGGGCGATGACGTGGTGGTGGGACAGCTACGTCGAGCCGCTCGGGCTCTGGGCTGCCGTCGCCGCGCCGGCGCGGGCGCTGCGCGCTGCCGGGATCGGGGACTGGACCGGCTACCCGGCCGCCGCGGAAGTCGCCGTCGGCGACGGCGGCGACGGAGCCGCCGCCGGTGCCGAGGCCGCCGCCGGTGCCGGAGCCGCCGCCGGTGCCAAAGCCCGCGCGGAAGGCGTTGCGGCGCTGGAAGTCCGTGCGGCCGCGACCTCGGACGGCGCGATCGCCTGGGTCCACGACCCCGGGTCCGAGTGGGACGCACCCGCGGGGTGGGAGGCGCCGCTGCGGCCCGGCGCGGTCCTTCGCCTGCCGGGCCTCGCTCCTTGCGCCGGGACCCGGTCGGCGACCGCCTGGGACACGTGGACCGGCGGGCCGGCGGGCGAGGTCTCCGGCGAGGTCGCCGGCGAGGTCGCCGCCGGGGATGCGTTCGCGCTGCCCTCCTTCCGTCGCGACCTGCTGGTCCGCGTGCGTTGCGGGCCTCCCCCTGCCGAGCCCGACGCGTCCGAGGCCGCCCCCGAGTCCGTGCCGACCGTGTCGGGAGGGGGGTGCTCCGCGCGGTTCTGACGCTTCACCCGGAAGCCGCTCCTTCGTTTCCTCCAGCGCATTCCCCGTGGTCGCCCGGCCCGTACGGAAGGCGGTCCGGAACGACACGGGCGCGACGCGCGACGAGCAGCCGGCCTTCTCGGTCAAGCGGGCGCGACTCCATTTCACGGCGACCCTGTTCGGCGGCCGGCTCCAGCTGAACCTCCAGCCCGGCTTCGACAACGCCGAGCCCAGGCTGTTCGACGCGTTCGCGGACGCGCGGTTCCTCGACGGCCGGCTCCAGGTCCGGCTCGGCCAGTGGCGGCGGCCGTTCGTGCGGTCCTGGATGACGTCGTACAAGCTGCTGGAGTTCGCGATGAAGGCGTACGGCCTGTCGCTGTCCACGGCCGGCTACGCGTGGAGCGTCGCCGAGGACCATCCGTTCGGATCGCAGGATCTCCAGAAGGTCGGGTTCGGCGGAGTCGAGCGCGACCGCGCGCGACGCCTGGCCGGGGCACGCCTTTGCCGACGCCGCGGGCTCCCTTTCGGCCCGCGACGTGCAGGTCGCCCTCGATCTCTCGCCATCCCGGCTCGGTGCCGATACCAACGCAGATGCGCAGCAACGAAGTTCCGTCTTGCACGTTTGCCGTGAATCCGTTATCTTCTGCGTCGGAGGTCGCGACTGGATGATCGCGTCGTTCGGTGATCGCGGCACGGACGATTTGTTCCATGGTCGTCCGTCGGGCCGCGCTCACCGCTTTCCGCCAGACGTGGTTCCGGCCGCGCTGAGGAAGCTGGACATGCTCGTTGCTGCGGCATCCCTCTTGGACCTGCGCTCGCCTCCGGGCAACCGCCTCGAGGCGCTTGGGGGTAACCTCAGGGGTTTCCATAGCGTCCGCGTGAACCAGCAGTGGCGACTCGTCTTCCGCTGGAAGGGAACCTACGCCCGCGAGGTCCGCCTCGTGGACTACCACTGAAGGAGGCGGTCATGCTTCCGGAGAACCGCGTTCCGACCCATCCCGGCATTATCCTGCTAGAGGAATTCCTTCTGCCCCTCGGACTGACGCAGGTCGCCCTCGCAGCCCATCTTCACGTGCCTGTTCAGCGCGTCAACGAACTCGTGCGCGGCAAGCGCGGGATCACGTCCGAGACCGCCTGGCTCCTGGCTCAGGCTCTCAACACGACACCCGAGTTCTGGGTCAACCTCCAGTCGGCCCATGACCTCGCTCGAAACCGCCCGGCCAAGGTGGTCCCGCCATTGCGAAAGGCCAGTTGAGAGCGCTTTGAGGCTACCCATGCGCAGAGGCGTGCTCGCAGCAGTCCTGATCCTCGCCGCCCTGCCGGTCTTGGTTGTCGCTGCGCACGCCCTCACCCGAACTTTCGCCCTCGCCTACAGCTGCGACCCTTCACTTGGGCAGTACGACCCTGACGAGTGCCTCAGGTCGAACCTCTGGTCGATCGCCCTCTTGGCAACGCTTCTCCTCGCTCTGGCTCTCGTGCTTGCCGGCGTCGTCGTTGGCATCAAGGCGTTGCGTTCCGCCGTCGCGTCAGGGTCCAAGCCCTCCCTGACGACCCCTCCCCCGACGAACGGAACCCGCCGAACCCAGCGGTGAAGCTGACAAGCCCTTTCCGTCACGCCGGCTGACAGGCGCTCTCGCGCCCCGGCGCACTCGGTGCAGCGACGTCGTATGCGTATCGCGGGGGCGCCGGCAGCGGTCGCGCCGGCCGCCCGCCTTCGGCGGTCGCCAGGGTTTGCAGCTTACCGCCAAGCCGTTCGACGCGCAGATCGGCTACGTGATCGCGGGCGCGTTCCAGCCGGCGCTGCGATACGTCTGGATCGGGAACTACCCGGTGGACGAATTCGCCGCGGCGGCGCAGGAGGCCGCGGTCGGGTTCACCTGGTACCAGTTCGGGAACAACCTGAAGTGGCAGGCCGACTTCGCGTGGCTCCGCAACGACACCGGCCGGCTCGCGAGCGGCGCGAACGCCGACGACCTGCGTCTCCGCCTCGCGGTCCAGGCCGCGTTCTGACCCGGCACCGTCCGCCTTGCGGCCGCGGAGCGGTCCGCGCCTCGGCGCGGCGCGCTCGGGACGGCCGGTGCACCCTGCGCGTCCGCCGGATGCTCTACAATGGCGCGATGGCGCGCGGCGCGGCATGGCGGCTCATCGCGATCGGACTCGCCCTCGGGGCCGGGGGACGGGACGCGTCCGCGCACGACCTCGGCCTGCTCGCCAGGAACGGCTTCACCGTGTCCCGCAGCGCTTGGCGGGTGCAGGGGATGGCGGTCGAGGTCGAGGTCACGATGCCGCCGCTCCTCGCCGAGCACCTTGCGGACCCCTCGCCCGTGCCGGTCCGCGTGCCGGACGCGGCGGAGATGAGGGCGGCGGTGGCCTCGGGCGTGGCGGTCACGCGCGGCGGGGTCGCGTGCGGCGGCAGCGTCGCGGAAGCGGGCCTCGCGGCCCCGGACAGCTGGCGCATCCGCCTCGCGTACGCGTGTCCGGGGGGGGACGACCCGATCCTGGCGTCCCTGGGCTTCGTCGGCGCGCTCGGGCCGAGCCACCGGCACCTGGCGAGCGTGTCCGACGGCGGCCACTCCCGCACCGAGGTCCTGCTCGAGTCACGTTCGTCGTTCGAGATGCTGCCCGGCCGCGGGGCGCTGCCGATCTCGTTCCTGTGGCTCGGCGTCGAGCACATCCTGGGCGGCTGGGACCACCTCGTGTTCCTGTTCGGCCTCATCCTGCTCGGCGGCCGGTTCCGCTCGCTGCTCGCGACCGTGACCGCCTTCACGGTGGCGCACTCGCTGACGCTGGCGCTGGCCGCGCTCGAGGTGTGGAGCCCCGGCTCCGGCTTCGTCGAGCCGGCCATCGGCGCGACGATCGCCTACGTCGGCGTCGAGAACCTGTGGGCCAAGGAGGCCCGCGGTCGCTGGCGCGTCACGTTCCTGCTCGGGCTCGTCCACGGCTTCGGCTTCGCGGGCGCGCTCGCCGAGGCGGGGCTCGCGAGCAGCCACGTCGTGCCCGCGCTGCTGCTGTTCAACCTCGGCGTCGAGGCGGGCCAGATCGCGGTCCTCGCGGTCGTGCTGCCGCCGGTGCTCCTCGCGCGCCGCAGGGAGTGGGTGGTGCGCAGCGGCGTCCCGATCGCGAGCGCCGGCATCGCGCTGACCGGCGTCGTGCTGGTGGTCACGCGCGTCTTCCAGTTCTAGACACCGTGGTACTAGCCGTCGCCGGCGACATCGGCGAACTCCCACACCTGGTGCGACTCCGGGCCGCCGACGCGCGAGAGCCCAGGGACCTGCGGCATGGAGCCGAGGCGGCGTTCGCGCGGGCCGTACAGGACGTAGCGGATGCGCGCGGCGCGCAGCATGCCCGCGCGCTGCGGGGGCGTGGCCGGGCCGGCGAAGAAGAAGCGGACGAGGTCCGCCTTCTCGGCGAAGCGCGTGGACAGGAACCAGTGCCCGACGAACACCGGCTTGCCCGTCTTCCAGGGGACGATCGCCCCGTCCGCGGGGTCGCACAGGACGCCGCCGTCCGGCCGCTGACGGAGGTCATCGAGCGCCGCGAGCAGCTCGGGACGGGCCGAGGCGGCCACGCGGTTCGGCTCGTTCCGCCAGTCGGCCGCGATGCCGTCGATCGCGCCGAGGGCCGCGACCGCGACGCCGGCCGCGACCAGCCAGGGCCCGCGCCGGGGCGCGAAGCGGTCGGCCAGCCGCCAGGCCCCGCGCACGGCCAGCAGGAAGAGCGGCACGGTCACGAGGAACTGGAACTTGGCCGCGGTCACGACCGGGTTGAAGGACAGCGCGATCGCGATCGCGAGCCAGCCCCGGACCCAGGCGAAGCCGCGCTCCCCGTCGCGATCGCGGCCCAGCCCGGCGAGCGCGAGGAGCGCCCAGGGGCCGTACGCCACGGGGTAGAGGTGCCAGGGCGTCATCGCCTTCCAGCGGAACGCCTGGTCCGACGTCGCCGCATAGACCGGATCCTCGCGCGCCCAGAGCGCGTGGGCCGCGACCGCCGCCAGCCCCCCCAGGATCGGCGCGGCCGCGAGCACGCGCCTGAAGGCGACGGTCGCGGCGGCGGCGAGCGCGCCGTACGTGATCGCGGAGTAGGGGTGCACGGCCCACATCGCCGCGACGCCGAGGCCGCGGACCGCGGCGCGCAGGGGGCGGCGCCCGGGGGGGGAGTCCGCAGCGGGGTGTGCGACCTCGAGCAGCACGAGCGCCGAGAACAGCAGCAGGGGCAGCGTCCACGTCGCCAGGGATCCGGTCCAGAACACGCTGTAGTTCCAGGGGTTTGCGCCCCACCAGTCCGGTCCCGGCTCGGTCATCCACCCGGCGCGGATCGCGCGGCGGAGCGCCCAGTCCAGCCCGCCCCCGAGCAGGACCGCGGCGAAGCCCGACAGCGCCCGACCCGGGTCGCGCCACAGGGCGCGGCAGAGCGACCAGAGCACGGCCGCGAGCGCCGCGAAGATCGCGAGCCTCACCCCGTGCCACGCGGTCGCGTCGGACAGGGACAGCGCCTCGGCAAGGCGGCCGGTCGCGGTCAGGCCGAGCATCAGGAACCGGCCGTCCTGCGGCTCGGTGGTGGAGAGGTTCCGGTGGAACAGGCCGCCGTTCTCGCGGGCCTGCTCCGTGATCATCATGTACACGTGGTGGTCGGTCGGCACGTGGGGGAAACCGAGCCCGGCGCTGCCCTCCGGGACGTCACCCGCGTCGCGCACCCCGATCCAGGCCTGGGCCGCGACCGCGAGCGCGGCGAGGAGCAGGGCGGCGTTCCGGGCGCGGGACGGCGTCATGGCGACACCTTCACGACCGCGAGAAGCGCCTCGTTCGGCCGGACGTCGAGGTCGCGGTACGCCTCGAAGGCCGCCCGGAGGGCGTCGAAACCGTCGGCGTGCGGGTCCGGGCGGCGGAAGGCCCCGGACAGCCGCCCCCGCAGGCCCCACGAGGTGCTCCAGCCGAACACCCGGGCGGACAGCGGGTCGTCCAGGCGCTTGTAGGTCCGGAGCGACCACGACAGGCCGCGCGCCTCCATCCATCCGACCAGGAAGGCGGCGGCCTCGTAGGCCCACTCCGCGTCGAGGAAGGTCGAGAAGCTCCCGATGTAGTACGGCACCCCGTGGAGCGGCTGGGCCTCCTCGAACGCGGGGCCGTACAGCGCGTCGAACAGGATCCGGTACGCGGCGAGGTCCGCCGCCGTCCACTCGAACAGGTGGGTCGAGTACGCCACGCCGTCCCAGCCCACGTCCGCGGGCACCGGGAGCGTCTTCATCCCCCTGAACCCGTCGTGGATCACCAGGACGTGGTCGTCGCCGCGGGCGCGGATCGCCTTCACGAGCCGGTCGTACATCCGGTCCCGCGCCGCGGCGTCCGGCGCGCCGTAGGGCTCCGCGAGCAGGCTGTAGGCCGCGACCTCCGGGCGATCCCGGAGCAGGTCGGACAGGCGCTCGAGCGCGAGGGGGTTCCAGTCGAGCGCCGCGGGCCGCTCCGAGTCGGGGCCCCGCATCAGCGACCGGTACCCGATCGGGACGCGGACCACGTTCATCCCAGGGGCCGCGATCCAGGCGACGTCCGCCTCGGTCATCCAGGCGCGCTGGAACGCGTCGAGCAGCGCGTCCCGGCCGTCGTCCCCGAAGCGCGCCGAGAGCACCCGGCGCAGCGCGAGGTCCGAGTCGTCGCACATTGCGGGGCGCGCCGCGAGGCCATCGAGGAGCGCGGTCGCCCGGGCCTCGCCCACGGCCTTCCCTAGCAGGGGGCGGAGCCTCGCCTCCCACGCGTCGCCGCTCCCCGGGCAGACCTTCGTGATCGCAGGGTCGTCGCCGCAGTCCGGTCCGGCCTCGCGCATCGCGGCCAGGACCGGGTCCTCGAGGCCGGGGGCCCGGGCCGCCTCGAGCAGCGCGCCGTGGCCGGTCTGGCCCGCGAGCGTGATCCACGTCTCGTGGAACATCCAGCCGCCGAGGTTCACGCCCCGCAGCCGCACCTCGCGCCCCGCCTCGTCCACGATGCGCGCGCCGTCGGCGCGGAGGCGCGGGAGGCGGCGGACGGGGGACGCGGCGTCCGCGCAGGCGCATGCGACCAGCAGCAGCGGGATGGCGGCGCGCATGTCAGAACACCACCGATACCGCCGCCTCGGTCCATCCGACGAGGTCGGTCTCGGCGTCCTGGGGCGCGATCTCGTTCATCAGCGCGCCGGCGGCCCTGCCGGGGACCATGCCGCCGAACAGGACGCGCGCGACGAGGTGCTGCCCCCAGGCGAACGCGAGGTCCACGTTGCCCTCGAGCCCGAGCGAGGAGTGGCCGAGCGCGTTGTCGGGCTGGAGGACCGTGCCGTACCCGAGGATCAGGCTGGGCCGGAACCAGGGGAGTAGGGTCAGGGTCGCCTTCAGGTCCCCCACGAGCAGGCCCGCGCGGTGCTGCCATAACCCCCCCTCGTAACGGGCGAGGCGACGGTCGAGCTGGTCGTACCAGTTGCGGACCTCGTCCTCGGTGAAGTAGAGCGTCGCGGAAGTGGACTTGGACGAGTAGAAGAACCCGCCCTCGCGGTCGTTGCCGGGGTGGGGGTCGTCGGGCGACAGGGCGAGAAGGTTCAGTGCGAGGGCCACGGGGCGCGTCTCGACCTTGATGCTGCCCTGCGCGGCCCACGCGAGCAGTGTCTGATCGCCGCCGTCGAGCGCGCTGCGCTCGGAGCGGCCCGCCTGGAGGACCCCGTCCAGCGAGCCCGACACGCGGACCAAGCCATCGCGCATCCACGGCGTCGTGGCCGCGAGGTGCGCGTTCGGCACGACCAGCCAGCGCGTCCGCCCGACGACGTGGGTGTCGTAGAGCGAGTGCACGGCCGCGTCCAGCCGCCAGCCGGCCGGCAGCTCCAGGTCCGCGCGCGCGCCGAACGTGAAGATGTCGTGGCGGAAGTTGTTCGCCCGCACGTCCAGCCCCTCGAACGTGGAGTCGGGGATCATCCCGGCCATCAGGCCGACGCGCATCCCGGGCGCCCAGCGGTAGCCGACCTGGACCGCGCCGATCCAGTGCCCGAGGAAGAGCGCGGTGGTGTCCGTGAGGTACTGGTACCCGGCCTTGAACCACACGGCCCCGGTCCCGGCCCCGGCCACCGTCACGGGGATGCTGCCCTCCGCGAAGATCTGCCGGTGCTTGAGGACGAAGATGTCGGCCGCGAGCGCGTTCTCCTGGTCGGGGTTGTTCCTCGACCAGTAGTTCAGGCCGATCTCGGCCTCGTAGAAGAGCCGCAGCGACTGGCCGAGCGCGTTCCACGCGAAGGTCGGCCCGAACACGGTCGCGAAGGCGCCCGCCGTCTGCCCCTCCTCGTCGTAGGCGGGCGACCGGCGGTCGAAGTCCGTGTCGCTGCGAAGCAGGAACAGGTTGTGGAGCTGCGCGTGGACCTCGAACGGGGCCGGCTCGGGCACGGCCGGTGCCTCCTGCGCCAGGGCGGCCAGGGGGAGGAGCGCCAGGGGGAGCGCGAGCGTCGTCTTCATCGTCGCCTCCCTCAATCGCCCACGACGACGCGGTCGCCGCGGAAGAAGTACTGCCAACCGACCGCGGGCCGGCCCTCGATGGGCGGCAGGAGCCTCACCCGGTGCTCCGCGCCCGGCGCGTCGTTCGACGGCAGGTGGTACAGCGTGCGCCGCGAGTGGTCGTAGTACGCGATGCCGTCGGACAGCCAGACGAAGAACCCGTCCGGGTACTGGATGTCGTAGGGGACCTGGATCTCGGACGGGCTGTCCGTCTCCTTGGCCGCGTAGCGCACCTCGAACTCGCCGACCGGGTTCGGGACGCCCTTCTCCGGCTCGAAGAAGTGGAGCGCGCTGTGGAAGTGCGTCGAGATCGGGCGGCCGGCCAGCGCGCGCGCGTGCGGCCGCGACCACGCCTCCTCGGCCCGCCACTTGCCGTCGAAGCCCTGGATGCTGAAGTCCTCCTTGTTCCACAGGTCCCCGTAGCGCATGTCGTTGTCGGGGCTGTAGCACCACAGCATCCGGCTCGCGTTCAGGCTCTCGAAGCCCTCGAAGTAGTTGTCGAGGATGTGCTTCGTGATGACGTAGTCGTCGGCGACCGACTGCTCGATGAAGTTGAAGTTGAAGTACGACCCGAACTCGCCGAACACGACCGGCGCGTTGCCGAGCGACCGCGTGGCCAGCAGCGACGCGCCCTTCATGCCATCGGTGTAGTCGCGGAACTCGACCTCCTCCGGCTTGAAGAAGCGCGGGTTCATGTTGAAGCCGATGAACGGGTAGATGTCCTCGTAGTGGTGGGGCGCGAAGACCACGTGCCCCTCCAGCCCGTCCGGCGTCGGCATGCCGAGGTCGTAGCCGATGCTTCCGAGCCCCATGGACCCCTCGATGAAGAGCAGCGCGTCCGGGTCCGCCTCCAGGATGGCCGCGCCGACCCGCTGGTAGAACGGCCGCAGGTACGACCAGTCGAAGGACGTGTTCAGGTCGATCAGGCTGAACAGGTCGGTGGTGAACTCGGCCGCCTTGATCGTGCCGTCGGCGTTCTTCCCGGCCTTCGCGGGCTCCGCGTTGTCCGGCCCCTCCCAGACCAGGCCCCACGACTTCAGGACGCGCCTGCGCTCGTCCTCCGCCGCCTTCTTCCGGTCCGGGAAGGTGGCCGCGTCCGCGTCGTGCTTCGCCTTGTCGGCGTCGTACGCCTCCTTCGCCGCCGCGTACAGGGCCTTCTCCACGAGGTAGCGGTCCTTCGCGTCCTGGCTCGCGCCCGCCCCCGGGTCCGTCGGCGGGACCGGGGCGACCGGCGCGACCGGCTCCGCTGGCACCGGCGGCAGCGACGGGATCAGCCCGAGCGCCGGCACGACCCGGGCGAACGTCTCGGCGATGATCGGGTCGTCCACCAGCGACTTCGCGAGGTCCAGGATCATCCCGTCGTTCACGCCGCCGGTCTGCACGAGCGCCTGCAGCGCGAGCATGGTGTTGTACCCGACCGGCTCGTTCATGAGGTCGTAGCCGATCACGTTCGGCAGGCCCTCGACCGCGTCCACCACCTGCACCCACGCCTTCGCGTAGGCGTCCTGGAGGTAGTCCTTGACCGACCAGTACTCCTCGCGCACGTCCTTGCAGTCCTTCGTCTGCCACGTCTCGCGGCCCGGGTCGCGGCAGACCGGGTGGGTGGGGAGGACCAGCTTGTCGGCCGGGCACGCCCACAGCTCGTGCGGATTCGTGCGGCCGTCGCGGCACTCGCGCGCGTACAGGCCCGGGAACGCGCGGTCGGACCCGAACATCGCGGTGTTCGCGCGCTCGGCGTCCAGGCTGACGATGGACCCGATGCTCCACTGCGACCACGGCAGCATGTCGCAGGACTTCTCCGGCGCGAACGTCGGGTCCGTGCCCGGCGGGCCGATCGGGAACTCCGTGTTGCACGCGTACGCCGCGACGTGTCGGATCCACGGGTCGATCACGTCGTCCTTCGCGGCCGCCACCGTGTCGCAAAGCTGCGCGCGGGCCTCCTTCCTCGCTTCCGGGTCGTCCGTGTCGAGCCTGCCGCACGCGAAGTCGATGAACTGGGCGGTCGCGTCCGCCGGGTCGCCCCCGTCGATCCACGTGTATACCTTGTAGACCTTGCAGAGCATCCCAGGGTCGAAGCGGCCGACGATGCGGGGGGTCCCCCAGAACTCGTTCTCGGCCCGCAAGTCCTTTTCGGGGAGCGCGGTCCAGACCGCCCACTTCGGCATGCCGTCGCCGCGGACGTGGTCCGTGTACGGCCCGAACAGCGACAGGACGATCGCCTCCAGGCTCTCCGGCTCCGCCTCCACGATCGTCCCGTCGTCCTTGCGGAACCACGGCTTGTCGTTGTAGCGCGCCGCGAAGAAGCGGCTGACCATGTCGTGGTGGAAGTCCACCAGCACGAGGATGTTCTCCTCGTTGCAGATCTCGACCACGCGGCGCAGGTAGTGCAGGTACTCGGTGTCGTAGACGCCGCGCATCCGGGGCTCGACCGCCTCCCAGATGACCAGGAGCCGGAACGAGTCGAACCCCGCGTGGTGCAGCTTGCGGACCTCCGACCGGACGTTCTCGAACCCCATGCCGGCGGCGCCGTCGCCAGGCTTCCAGCCAGGGTCCACCGCGAACGGGCGGCCGACGAACGACACGTCGTACGCGGTCGGCCGGAGGTCCAGGTCGTCCTTCGTGAACAGGCGCCACTGCCCCCCCGCCTCCCGCACCCAGGCCGGTACCTTCGTGGACCCGGACACGTTGACGCCGTGCAGCGTCAGGTAGCGCCCGTTGCGGTCGCGCAGCCACTGCCGGTCGATCGCGGGCCTCGACAAGGGGAGGGTCGAACGCGGCGCGTCCCCCCCGCATCCGAACCCGGTCGCCGCGACCGTCGCGATCGCCGCGATCGTCGCGATCGCCGCGACCGTCGAGATCGCCGAGACCGAAACCCCCGGCAGCCCTCCGTGTCTCGCCGCCATCCGGACATCCTCCACGAGCGGGAACGCGTCACCGGAACCGGATTACCCGATGCGGAACTGCTTGTCCATCCCGGGCTTGGGTGAGCGCGCCGCGCCGAGGCGCGGCGCGCTCAGCGGCCGCAAGGCGGCCGCGCAAGGGGGGTGGCCCGCGCCCCGCAACGCGGGGCGGCGGGCAGGGGGGCGAGCCGCGCCCCCCTCCGATCGATGCCCCCGGGGCCCGCCGGGTCGGGAGGGCGGGGGACGTGTCTCGACGGGTGTCGTTCGGGACGGCCTGCCGCCCGGGCCCGGCGCCCGTCCGCGGTCACCGCGGGGTCGCGTAGTCCCTGCACATCTGGCCGCGGAGCGCGGTGCACGGGGGCAGGTCGGTCGGCACGTCCACGCCGGGCACCAGGGGCAGGGCCACGCTGGACGGGTGCTCGGCGTCGTGGCCGACCTCGATCCGCGGGACGTGGTCGAACTCGAGCAGCCGGAAGCGCCAGTCCGCGCGGCTGCCGCCGGGGGTATCGACGCTCAGCCTCAGCCGGGACCCGGCGCGGAACACGTGCGCGTGCGGCATGATCTCGACGCGCGCGTACGTCCACTCGCCGGGGACGAGCGGCTGGGCGTCCTCCTTGCGGTGCGTCTTGATCGGGCGAAGCTCGGTCGCGTCCTCGCGCAGCGTGCGGTGGCTCGCGCGCAGCCACCCGCTCTGGACGTAGGACTCCTTGCCGTCCGGCCGCACTTCCGACAGGTTGACCTCGAGGTCCGCGTCCTCCGCGTCGACCCGGATCCAGAGGTCCGCGCTGCCGTGCCCGATCAGTACCACGTCGGACGCGAGCGGCCCGGTCACGAATGCGACGGCCTTGCCGGGGACCAGCGGCTGCCAGTCCCACGCGGGCTGGGGGGTGCGGACGCTCCCCGACGCGAGGCAGGTCTTCTGGCCCGCCTCCGGGTCGTGGTCGAACGCGCTCGCGCCCCCGTCGGCCGGCGGCGGCTGCGCGGCCAGCGCCCCCCCCGCCCGGAACCACCAGCGGGACGCGACCGTGCCCGGGATCGGCCACGACTCGAACTCGCGCGAGAACGTGCCTTGGGGCGCGCCCTGCGTCACGCCGGGGGCCGCGCCGGTCTCGAAGATGACGCGCACCTCCGGCCGCGCCTGCCACGCGGCCATCGCGGACGCGAGGTCGAGGTACTTCGAGAACGCCGACTCGGCGATCGGCATGGACGCGCCGTACGTCTTCTCCATGAAGACCGACCCGAGCGCCCGCAGGTCCGGCCGGTCCGGCGGCACCTGCTCCGCGACGAACAGGAAGATGTAGTCGAGCCACTCGACGAGGTCCTGCGGCGAGAAGCCGTCGTCGTGGACGCCGTTGGTCACGACGAACCGCCGCGCGGGCGCGCCCGTGAACTTGTCCAGCAGCGCCGCGAAGTGGGGCCCGGTCTGCTCGTCCTGCCACTGGCCGGTCAGGAACACGGGGACCCCGATCCGGTCCGCCCACGCGGACGGATCTACCGGCTTCGCGACCTCGTCCGTGTACCAGGGGTCGAGCAGCGCCTCCTCGATCGCGTCGCGCTGCTGCCCGTGCAGCTCCTGGTTGTCGTCGCAGAGCGCGTCGCCCGCCGCGATCACGTCCTTGACCCACCCGTGGTGGTACGGCAGCGCGGCGTCGAGCACCATGTCGTGCCACGAGAACGCGAACCCGTCGTTGTAGATCCCCCCCGGTATCAGGCACGACGACGCCGAGTCGGCGATGACCGACTGCGGGGCGATGGCGACCAGGCTCGGCGGCCGCACCGCGCCGACGAAGAGCTGGGCGATGCCGGGGAAGGACAGGCCGACCATCCCGACCAGGGGATCCTTCACCCAGGCCTGGCGGGCCACGATCTCGACCACGTCGTACCCGTCCAGGGACTGGAGCGGCTCGAAGTAGTCGTACGCGCCGCCCGAGCAGCCGGTGCCGCGCATGTTCACGCCGACCGTCGCGAACCCGTACAGGGCCGCGATCAGGTTGGACGGGTCGTCGGGCGCGTCGCACAGCACCGGGTAGGCCTCGCAGAGCGGCTCGACCTCGCTGCCGAGCGAGCGCCCCGGCCGCGACGGCGAGTAGCCGGAGTAGCTCACGATCGTCGGGTACGGCCCCTGGTCGGGAGGGCCGGGCAGGGTCACGAACATCGACAGCTTCGTGCCGTCGCGCATGGTGATGTAGCCGTACCCGGCGTCGAACGTCTGCGAGGAGTAGAAGGAATCCGGCGGCTTGCTGCCGTCGATCGACCACACGGTCAGCGGGCCGGTGTAGTCGTCCGGGGCCGCCTTCGGCCGGACCGCGTAGCCCGGACCGGGCGGGACGCCCCGCACCACGAGGGCGCCGAGGTCGTCCGCGACCCCCCCACCGGCCACCGTGCCGTCGTGCGCTACGACCTCGAACTCCGTCCCCGGAACGGCGTTCCAGACGTAGACCTGCTCCACGGTCGGTCGCGCGTCGAACGCCTCCGACACGCGCCGTGGCGGTCCGACCTCGGGGGCAGGATCGGGGATCGGATCGGGCGCGGGATCGGGGGCGGCTTCGAGGGAAGCATCCGCCGTCGCGTCCGGTGCGGCCTCGGGCGCGGCGTCCCCCGGCGCGGCATCCGTGCCGGCGCAGGCCGCGGCCAGCAGCAGCGCCGCCACCGCCGCCGGGATGCGCCTCCGCCGGGTCGCGGCGAGCGCCGCGAGGAGCGCGAGCGCGGGGAGGCCGGTCGCGCCCGCCCCGGCGCCGCACGACCCGGTCGAGCGGGTGACGACCACGACCCCGCCCGGTTCCCCGGCGACCTCGATCCCCGCGGGTTCCCCGGTCTGCGCCTCCGCGATCCCCTCCTTCGCTTCCGGCGCGGCCTCGGGCGGCATCGCCTCCTCCGCCTCCCCCTCGGCCGCGCCGTCCTCCCCGCCCCCCTCCGACGCGTCCGGTACCGCGCCCTCCGCGGGCGCGGACCCGGTCGTGACCAGCTCGATCCCGGTGTAGTAGTGCGACAGGATCTCCTCGTACGTGCTCCCGCAGAGGCCCATGGCCTCGGCGCCGCGCTGGCAGAGCCCGACCCGGTGCCCGTACACGCCCCAGCAGGTCGCGCTCGCCGGCTCGTCCGGGGCGCAGATCGGGTCGCACAGCCCGAGCTTGTTCTCGATGCACGGCACGCCGCGCAGGTGCGGCAGGGGCTCGGTCCAGACGTCCTCAACGTCCTGGGTGTGCCCCCCGCAACTCGCGCTGTAGAACGTGCCCGCGAGCATCCCTCCGGACGTGGCGACGACCCCGCGCGTGGCGTCGACCGCGTCGTCCGTCGCGGGGTAGCGCTTCTCGCCCCACACCTGGCACTGCGTGGTCGTGCAGATCGGGCCCTTGGTCAGCACGTAGATCACGGCGTAGGTCCGAGCCGCCACGGCCTGCGCCTTCGCCGCCTCGATCGGGAACGACGTGCCGATCTCCTTCGGGAGCACGCCCTTGACGTATTCCTCGAGGTCCATCTTCACGACGGTCCCGTCCGGCATCTTCACGTCGATGACCTCGGGCACGTCGTCCGGCATCGGCGCGAGCGCCGGCTCGAAGAGGTGCCACGGTCCGTCCGCGCGCACGGCCGAAGGGGTGAAGACGGCCGCCGCGGCGGCGACCAGCGGCCAGAGGCCAGGCGTCCGAATCATTCCCACCTCCCCCCGGGACTCTCGGTGACGCGCAATGCCGTGTCAAGAGGCCCGACGATTTGGGAAGAGACTCTCGCGTGCCGTAGAATCGGCGCGGGGCGGGTCCGGTCGTTCGGAGGTGGACATGCGGCGGTTCCCGGTGGTCCTTGCGGCGGCGGTTGCGGTGGCGTGCCGGCTCCTCGCCTGCGGACAGGCGGACGGAGGGGCGAAAGACGAGGGCGGGCAGGGCGGCGACGCGCCCGTGTCGGCCGTGTGCAAGGCCGCGGCCCCGGACCCGTCGTTCGCCTACCCCGCCGGACCCTACGGCACGGCCGCGGGCGACCGGATCGAGGCGTTCACGCTCGCCGACTGCGACGGCAACCCGGTCCGGTTCGCGGACGTGCTCGGGTCGGGCGACCTCGCGCTCGTCGCGGTGGCCGCGGGGTGGTGCGCCCCCTGCGCCGAGGAGGCGAAGGGCATGCAGGCCGGCATCTACGAGAAGTACTGCGACCGCGGCCTGCGCGTGGTGCAGGTCCTGTTCGAGGACGCCGCCGGGGCCCCGGCGGACGGCGCGTTCTGCCGGAAGTGGCGCGACAGGTACGGCCTGTCGTTCCCGGTGCTCGTCGATCCCGACTTCGTGTTCGAGCGGTACATGGGCGGGTCGCTGTCGGCGTCCACGCCGCTGAACCTGCTCGTGGACCGCGCCGCCGTGATCCGCTATCGGGCCGCGGGCCCGGTGCCGTCCGACTTCGACGCGCGCATCGAAGAGCTGCTGCCGTGATCCGGGCTTCGGGCATGGTCGCGGTCGTGGCTGCCTGCATGGCCGCGATGCCGGTTCGCGCGGCGGATGCCCCCGGGAAACCCAGGCTCTACGCCTTCTTCGCGACCTGGTGCGTGCCCTGCCGCGCGGAGCTGCCGTCGATCGACCGCATCCGCCGGCTGTACGCGGACAAGGGCCTCGACGTGGTGCTCGTGTCGCTCGACAGCCCGTCGAGCGCCTCCGAGGTCGCGGGCTCGCTCGCGCAGATCGGGATCGAGACCTCATGGATCCTCGACCCGGAGTCCGAGCTGCTCGTCCGCTACCAGCCGTCCGGCAGCATCCCGTTCACGGTCCTGCTCGACCCGGCGGGGAACCCCGTGTTCGCACGATCCGGCTACGAGCCCGGCGACGAGGCGCGGCTCGAGGCCGAGGTCGTCAAGCTGCTCGCGGCGCGGGTCGCCGCGGCCGCCGCCCCCCCCGCGAAGGCCGCGGACGCGGGTGCGCCCGTGTCCGCCTCGCTCGCGGTCCGGACGGTCGGCACGTGGCGCCACTCGCGGTTCGAGCGGCGGGGCGACGGGGACCTCGGCGCGCTCGTCGCGCGGTTCGAGCCCCAGGTCCGCTCCGGCTGGGTCGCGGCGAGCGCCCGCATGGACTCCGCGACGCTCGTCGGCAGGACCGCCGGCGACACGTTCGACCTCCGACTCGAGCGCGCGCTGCTCGACCTCGACCGCGGCGCGGTCCGGGTCCGGCTCGGCGACAACTACGTCCGGGTGGGGCAGGGCATGACCCTGTCGCTCCGGCGCGTCGATCCGCTCGGCACGGACACCGCGCTACGGGGAGGGCGCGTCGACGTGTCGGGTGGCCCCCTCCGCGTGACCGGGATCGCCGGCGTGGTGAACCGGCAGAACCTCGACCCGATCGACCTCGTCGTGGTGGCGGACGTGGACGACCTGATCGCGGCGGGCGAGGTCGAGGTCCGGCCCTTGAAGGGGCTCGCGTTGGACGCGTACGCGGTCGCGGCCTCGCTGCCCGGGGCCGCGCCGGACGGGTCGGACGTGACCTGGGTGCTCGGCGGCGGATCGGTCGCGGTGGAGGCGGGGCCGGTCCGCGTGGCCGCGGAGGGCGCCGGGGGGCAGCGCGAGGGGCGCTCCACGACGCGCGACACGCCGCACGGCCTGACCGGCTCGGTCGCGGTCGATGCCGGGCCGGTCAGCCTGCTCGGCGAGGCGAAGTGGTACCGGCGCTGGGGCCTCGGGCGCCCCACCGGCTGCCTCGCGTACGGCGAGCCGGCCACGCTGGAGCGATCGGACCAGCAGATCCCCGGGAACGCGGACAGCGTGGGGGGGCGCGGTCGCGTCGACTGGCGCGTCGCCGGGCCCGTGACCGTGTTCGGCAACGGCCTGTACTACCGGTTCGCGATCGACGGCCGCGACCCCGTGGACGGCGGCCGCGTGTGGCACGCGTACGGCGGCACGGACGTGCGGCTCGCGGGCGGGACCACGCTGATGCTGTCCGGCGGGTACCGCGACGAGGACGACGCCGCGGGCGAGGACGCCGTGACGCTCTGGCACGTCGAGGCGGACGCGCTCGTGCCCCTGCCCGCGCGCCTCGCGATCGCCGCGCGGGTGAGCCACGTGAGCGAACGCAAGGTCGCGTTCGACGTCAACGACTTCGTCCGCGGTCTCGCCACGCTCGGGCTCGCCTGGACCGGGGTCGGCAGCGTCTCGCTGCTGTACGGCTGGTCCGACGAGGTCGCGACCCGCCCGACCCACTACCCGGGTGCCGAGGCGAAGGTCGTCCTCCCCATGGGCGGCGAGGTGCGCCTGTTCGGCGGCCGCATCGCCGGCGGCCGGGTTTGCGTGTCCGGGACCTGCCGCGACCTTGCGCCGTTCTCGGGTGTTCGCTTGGATGCTTCTCTTCGCTTCTGACTGATCGCGTTCTCCCGCCCGGGCCCGCCCCCGCCCGGGCCCGCCCCCGCCCGGACCCGCCCCCGCCGGGGGCTCGCCCCCCCCGCGGCCGTCCAATTCATCACGGGCGGGTCGCGCCGCGGTGGCGACGCGCGATACGCCGCGACCTCGCTGTGCGTGCGCGACCCGAGGCCGCGGGGGGGCGGCTGACGGCAGTCCGCCGGGGGGGCTCACGGCCGCGCGACGATCCACTCCACCGCAACCCCCCTGAAGAACCTGCACACCTTGTCGTTGCACACGCTGAACGTGACCTTGCCCTTCACGCGCGAAGCGGGGCCGACCTTGCCCGCGGCGCCCAGGTCCACCGTGGCCGCCCGCCCGCCCTCGTCGACCCGCCCGTCGTCGCGGCCGAAGGTGGTCCGCGAGAGCGCGCACCCCTCCTGCTCCTCGACGACCAGCTTGAACGGGAACTCGGCGTTCCACTTCCAGCCGTCGGCCACGGTCACGCGCAGGGCGGCGCGGCCGGGGTCGCCCGGGGTCAGGGTGGCGGAGAGGCGATACAGGTCCGGTTCGCCGGCCGCGGCCGGCGATCCGACGAGCAGCAGCGCGAACACGACGGAGAGCGGCACGCGCACGAGGTACCTCCCGCGCGGGTCGCGAAATTGTATCATTGCGCCCGGGGTGGAGGCAACGTTGGATCCGCGCAAAGCTCTCGTTCCGATTGCATTGCTGGTCGCGGCATGCGCCGGGGACGGCGGCGATGGGGCCTGGGCCGGGAAGGTCCTCGGGCCCACGGCGCTCGACCCGCACGGCGGGATCGCGGACCTGCCCGCGGGCGGCGCTTCCGCGAGGTTCCGGGTCGCGACCGTGGCGGGCCGCCGCATGCTGGTGACCCCGTCGGGGAACGGCTTCCTGGCGCTCGGGGTGGGCGGGCTCGACTTCGACGGCGACGAGGCCCCCGCGCTGGGCGACCCTGCCTGGGACATCACGTACTCGCCGGCAGGGGCGTCGAACGCCTGCTGGTGGGGTGATGACGAGGCGGGGCGGGCCGAGTGGCTCGACCACGCGGTCGCGACCGCGCGCTCGGCCGGGTTCAACCTGATCGCGGCCGCGACGCCGGAGGCGGGCGAGGCGCTCGCGTCGCGGCCCGGGCCCGTCGCGCCCTGGATCGTGGCGCTCGACGTGGCGCGCACGGTCGCGTCCGCGCGGGGCGGCGGCGGTTTCCCGGACACGGCGGACCCCGGGTTCGCGGACGCGGTCGGTGCCGCGGTCGGAGCGGCGGTGAAGGACGCATTCCGCCAGGACCCGTTCCTGGTCGGGTACGTGACCGACGCGTCGCTCGACTGGCCGGAGGCGGCCAGGGACCCGGCGGGTGCCGCGGAGGCCGCGAAGGCCGCGAGGCGCTACTTCGACACGGTCGCGGCCGCGATCCGCGCCGCGGACCCGGACCGGATGGTCTTCTCGGCCCCGATCCCGGCGGACGCGCCCGAGGCCCTGGCGTCGGCCGCGGGCGCCTGCGACGTGCCGGTCGTTCGCGCGGGGGCGGCGGACGCGTCGCGCGTCGCGGCGCTCGCCACGACGGCGGGGGGCGGCGGCGAGCCGAAGCCGGTCCTGATCGTGGCACCGATCGCAGGCGCGTCGGACTCGGGGCTCCCCAACAAGGGCGCGTCGTCGGCGGTCGCGACGCAGGCCGAACGCGCCGCCGACTACGGCCGGACCGTCGAGGCCCTGCTCGCGGCCGAGGCGGTCGGCGTGCGCGTCGTGACCGGGTTCCTGTGGGAGCGCTTCACGGACGATCCCCCGGCCGGCGGGCCCGCGGGCACCAGCCGCAACTGCGGCCTCGTCGCGGTGGACGGGACCCCGTACCTGACGCTCATCGACGGGCTCGGCGCGGCGAACGCGCTCGCCGCGGACCGGCTGCTCGGGGGGGACGCGCCGGCCCTGGCCGCGCCGGCCGGGCTCGCGGCGACCGGCGCGTGGCCCGTCACGGTTGCGTGGGAGCCGGTCGATGGCGCGACGTCGTACGAGGTCGTGGTCGCGTCGTCGCCGTCGATGCGCGGGGTGCTCGCGCGCGAAGAGTGGGGCGGCGCGAAGACGGACGGTCCGCACGACGTCCGGATGACGGTGACCCGGTCGTCGGTCGCGGTGGACCACCCGCTCGCCGCGGGCACGTGGCGGTTCGCCGTCCGGGCGCTGCGGCCCGGCGAGGCGCTCCCGTCGCCATACGCGGGACCGGTCGCGTTCGAGGCGGCGCCGGCCTGTCCGCAAGCGCACGGGACCGAGGCCGAGGTCGGATGCTTCGAGCTTCCGGAACCGGCGCCCGACCCGGCCGCGGCCGACGGCGGCGTGACCGTCGGGACGGTCTGGTACGACTCGCTGGAGTCGTACGTCGCGGACCTCGCGTTCGTCGCGAACAGCCTCGGCGAGGGCCACCCGCGGAACGGCGGGAAGGGGGTCGAGATCCGCGTGGTCCGCGAGTGGGCCGTGCCGCTGACGGGGTCCGCGACGGCCGACCGGTTCTGCCCGTCGCCCGTGCTCGACGCGTACGGCAACGAGACGAACGCGGCGGCGTTCCTGCACGTGCGCCACGTCGGTCAGGACGGGAAGGTGGTCGCGGACCGGGTGCTCGACCCCGGGGGGAACGTGAAGCCGTTCTCGTGCGCGAAGCTCGACGGGAGCGGAGAGCCGGTGGCGCGCAAGGAATACTACGTGCTGACGTCCGACGAGCGGCTGCCGCTCGACGTGAGGCTGGACGTGCAGATCCATTGACCGGAAGTGTCCGGGAATGATAGAGGTGACCGCGAATTGCGGAGGTCATGACATGGTCCGGCGGCTTCTGGTGATTGCGATTGCGACGGCGATGGCGGCGTTCGCGGCGGCGTGCGGAGCGAAGGACTCGGGGGGCGCGCCCGACGCGGCGGTCCAGCCCGGGGAGGACGCGGACCCCGAGGCCGGGGAGCCGGGCGAGGTGGACGAGCCGGGCCTGGAGGAGGCCGCGGGCGAGGACCCGGGCGAGGACCCGGGCGAGGATCCGGGCGCGGCCGAGGGCACCGAGGATGAGCCGGCGCAGCCCGAGGCGGATTGCACGCCGTCCTGCGACGGCAAGTCGTGCGGAGACGACGGCTGCGGCGGGTCGTGCGGCGGGTGCGACGCGGGGCTCGAGTGCCTCGCGGGCCAGTGCAAGCCCGCGTGCTCGGGCGGCAAGGGGTTCGAGCCGAAGGTCCACACGACGTCGTGGAAGCCGATGTACAAGGTGGGCGACCCGCGCGGCCAGCTCGTGCACATCGACGCGGACTCCGAGACGTACCCCGTGACGACGCTGAAGCTCGAGATCCGCCAGCACGCGCCCTGGAACGGGCCGCAGGGGCCGGGCACCTACAAGATCGAGGGGTCCGGCTACCAGGACTGCGTGATCTGCCTGACGCTTGCGGACACGTGCGGCCAGGAGGGGTGCGTCCGGCGGTACCTCGCGACCGACGGCACGATCGAGATCAAGCGGATGAACGGCGCGGACGGCGCGTTCGAGGCGGTGCTCCACGGGGTGGTGATGTCGGAGGCGAAGATCACGGCCGACCTCCAGCAGGGCCTGTACACGACCACGCTCGTGAAGAAGGGCAAGGCGTGGTGCCTGGACGGGTACGAGATGAAGTCGGACGACCCGACCCTGCTCGTGCCCGAGCCCGGGTGCGTGAAGGAGGGGACCGGGACGCTCCAGGACCAGAACATCGCGGACTTCAAGCTCCAGACCTGCAACGGGAACTACCGCTCGCTGCACTCGTCCTGCGGCAAGGACAAGGTGATCTGGATGATCCTGGTCGCGAACTGGTGCCCGGCGTGCAAGGAGTGGACGCCGATCGTGATGGACTTCAACAAGAAGTACAGCGCCACGTCGAAGATCTGGCACATCGTCGGCGAGGACCACCAGGGCAACACGCCGGACCTGGAGGAGTGCAAGTGGTACGCGGACCAGTTCGGGCTGTCCTACGACGAGACGTTCGTCGACCCGGGCTGGCAGAAGGTGATGAAGTACATCTACCCGTACGGGTTCCAGGGGATCCCGTACAACATCGTGCTCGACGGCGACAACATGGCTTACGTCTGGTCGGACGGGCTCATGGGCGGCATCGGCCCGCTGATCGGATACCTGGCCGGCAACTGACGGCCGTCCGGGGGAGGAATGAGCGACGCCGACAGGAAGGGCGCCGGACCGGCGGGGGCAGCCGCGTGCATTGAGCCCGCGGCTCACGTCCGCGCCACGCAGTGCATCCCGAGGCCGCCGAGGGTGGGCGCGAAGGACACGTCCCGGAACCCGGCGTCCCGCATCAGTCTTTCGACCCTCGACGCGTCGAGCTGGCCGCGGCCGCGGCTGTAGACCCGCCACGTGACCATGGACCCGGCGAAGCGCGCCGCGGCCCAGGGGCGCCGCACCCAGTCGCGGCCCTCGATCGGCAGGCGGCGCGCCGCGCGGAGCAGCGTCCCGGCGGCGTCCGGCTCCATCAGCACGAGCGTCCCGCCGGGTGCGAGCACGCGGCGGACCTCGGCCAGGACCGCGGCCGGGTCGGGAACGATGTAGAGGAAGCTGTGGCCGGCCGCCAGGTCGATCGACGCGCCGGAGAGGTCGAGGCGCGCCGCGTCCGCGACCTCGAACCGGACGTTGGCGAGGTCCGGGTGGCGGCGGGCGAGGTGGCGCCGCGCGACCGCGATCATCCGGGGCGCCGCGTCGATGCCGAGCACGGTCGCGGACGGACCGAGCCGCGCCGCCATCACGAACGCGCCGTGCCCCGGGCCGCACCCGAGGTCGAGCACGCGCGGCGCGGGCGGGAGGGGGCCCGCCGCGTCCAGCATCCGGCCGATCGCCTCGCGCCAGAACGGCTGGTCGGTCGCGAGGTCGTAGAGGCGGGCGGCCGTGTCGAAGATCCGGGAGTGGCGGATGGTGCACCTCCTCTCGAGCGATTGTAGAGCGGACCCGCCCGGGCCCGCCACCGGGCGAAACACCTCCCGGGGTTGACACGCTCCCGGAGCCTACTTATATTGCCAGTCGGAAATATGGCTGGCCGGTCATCGGGGTCGGCCGGGAGGCCCGGGATGAAGGCGATCCGGAAGCTGGAGCAGGTGACGTCGACGGCGGCGCTGATCTCGGTGCCGCTGCGATACGAGATCCTGGAGCGCCTCCGCGCGGGCCCGATGATCGTCGGCGACCTGGTCGAGGCGCTCGGCGAGAACCAGGCGACGATCTCGAAGCAGATTGCGATCCTGCGCGAGGCCGGGCTCCTGGCCTGCCGTCCCGACGGGCGGTGCCGGGAGTACAGGCTCGCGAGCCCCGACCTGCTCGGCGCGGCGATCGACGCGCTGCACGCGCTCGGGGCGGACGCGGTGGTGAAGGCGGCGGAGTGCCGGGCACGGCGCGCCGCGCGCGGACAGGTCTAGGGCGAACCGAAACCGGAGGTGAGTGACGATGAAGAGCGATCGACCGGCATGGCTCGTGAACAAGCCCGCGGGTGAGCCCGCGTCCCTGGTGAAGCACGTCACCGACGCGTCGTTCGAGCGCGAGGTCGTGGGGGCGGACAAGCCCGTGTTCGTGGATTTCTGGGCTCCCTGGTGCGGCCCGTGCCGGATGGTGGGGCCGGTGGTCGAGGCCCTGGCGAAGGAGTACGAGGGCCGCATCAAGTTCGTGAAGGTCGACACCGAGACGAACCCGGGCGTGGCCGGCGCGATGGGCATCCGGTCGATCCCGACGCTCGTGGTGTTCCGGGGGAAGGACGTGGTCGCTTCGAAGATCGGCGCATCGTCGATCGACGAACTCCGGCGGATGCTCGACGCGGTGCTCGGCGTCCGGAAGCCCGGCCTGATGTCGAAGCTGTTCGGGTGAATCCCGCCCCGACGATTGCCTCTCGCGGGGCCCCGTCGTGCGCCGGTCCGCGTCATCCGCGGATGCGCCCTCGATCGACCTCCTCTTGACACCGCCGCTTGCGTCATTATATTGCTAAACAGAAATATGCCGATGGCGGCATGTTGAAGCTCACGGCAACCGGAAGAGGAGACGGGACGATGTCGATGTTGCAGACGAACCTGAAGCACGTGGAGACGGCCCACCAGTTCAAGGACGTGATCCGGGAGAACGGGAAGGTCGCGATCGTGTGCGGCCGCATGGGGCCGATGTGCATCCCGGTCTACGGCGTCATGGAGGCGCTCGAGCCGAAGTACCCGGACGTCCGGTTCTTCGACATGGAGTTCGACAGCCAGGTCGGCCGCGACACCATCCGGTCGCTGCCCGAGGTGCGCGGCTTCAACGGGCTGCCCTTCACGGTCTACTTCCGGAACGGCAAGGTCGTGGCTGCGACGTCGAGCATCCAGACGAAGCAGCAGGTGAAGGAGATCCTCGATTCGAGGCTTTCAGGGAGCGCGGCGCAGGCGGCGTGAGGGAGCGGGGACGGGAGGGCGCGATGGACACGAGATACGACGTCATCGTGATCGGAGGCGGAGCGGCGGGGTTGACGGCGGCGATCTACCTGGCCCGCGCGCGGATGAGGACGCTTGTCGTGGACCACGGGACGATCGGCGGCCAGATGATCCTCACGCACCGGGTCGCGAACTACCCCGGCGTGGAGGCTGCCTCCGGTGCCGAGATCGTCGCGACGATGCGGCGGCAGGCCGTCTCGTTCGGCGCGCGCGTCCTCGGCCAGGCCGAGGTGACGCGCATGGACCCCC
>VGRB01000011.1 GCA_016875475.1 Deltaproteobacteria bacterium | reverse complement strand
GGGGGGAAGTCCTCGGTCGGCCGCTACGGGAGGGAGTTCTCGGCTCGCCTGACGCGCATGCGGGAAGTCAACGAGAAGGCGAAGGCGATCCTCGAGCAGGCGAACGGCGAACCTCTCCGGATGGAGGAGGCGACGGCGCAGATCGGCCTGAGCATGGTGGCCGAGGCGCTGCTGAAGCTGGACGACCTGGAGGGAGTGGACCCGGAGAAGCTGCTGCTGGCGGTGGCCCGCCTGCAGAACAGCGGCGCGACGCGCGAGCGGATGCGGATCGTGTGGCGCCAGGAGCAGCAGGCGAAGGCGAAGGCGGCGGCCGAGGAGGTCAAGGGCATCGCGAAGAAGGGCGGGCTCTCGGACGAACTGGTCCGGGAGATCGAGGAGAGGGTGCTTGGCATCGCGGCGTGACAAGGGCGGCTACTTCCTGCCCTACCAGGCGGAGTGGGTCGCGGACGGCTCGCGCTTCAAGATCTCCGAGAAGTCGCGCCGCATCGGCATGACCTACGCGCAGTCCTACGAGGACGTCCGGGACGCGGCCCGGGGCGCCGGCATGGACGTCTGGTTCAGCTCGGCCGACGAGAGCGCCGCGAAGGAGTACATCCGGTACTGCGAGACCTGGGCGAAGCTCTACCAGTACGCCGCGCTGAACCTCGGCGAGATCGCGCTCGACGAGAAGCAGGGCATCAAGACGCTCAGCATCGAGTTCGCGAACGGCCGCCGCATCAACGCGCTGAGTTCGAACCCCAAGGCGTTCCGCTCGAAGGGGGGCAAGCTGGTGCTGGACGAGTACGCCTTCCACGCGGACCAGGACGGCATGTGGAAGGCGGCGCAGCCGATCATCACCTGGGGCTTCCCGGTCCGCGTGCTGTCCACCTACAACGGCAAGGGCAACCGCTACTTCCGCATGGTGGACGCGGCGAAGAAGGGGGGTCGCTGGTCCGTTCACACGACGACGATCGAGGACGCGGTGCGCCAGGGGCTGGTCGACAAGATCCTCGGGCACCCGGCGACCGAGGAGGAGCGGGCCGCGTTCCTTCTGGACTGCCGCGAGGCGGCCGGAGACGAGGAGACCTACCTCCAGGAGTACATGTGCGTGCCGGTGGACGAGGCCACCGCGTGGCTCCTGTGGGACCTCATCACGGCCGCCGAGCACGACGACGCGGGGAAGCCCGGGCTGTACGCCGGCGGCGACGTCTTCGTCGGCTGGGACGTCGCGCGGCGGCGGGACGGCTCGATCCTCTGGGTGCGCGAGCTGGTGGGCGACGTCCTCTGGACCCGCGAAATCGTCCAGATGAAGGGCCTGACGTTCGCCGACCAGATGGCCGAGCTGCGGCGGATCCATCGGTCCTACCGGGTGCGCAGGACCTGCATCGACCAGAGCGGGATGGGCGAGAAGATCGTGGAGGACGCGCAGGCCGAGCTGGGCAGGACCGTCGTGGAGGGGGTGCTCTTCACGGGGCCCGTCAAGCAGGACCTCGCCACGCTCGTGCGCCAGACCTACGAGGACCGCCGAGTCCGCAACCCAGGGACCCGCGAGCTGCGTGATTCGCTCCACAGCGTCCGGCGCCTGACGACGTCGGCGGGCAACGTCCGCTTCGACGCCGAGCGGTCCGAAGTGGGACACGGCGACTACTTCTGGGCGGACGGGCTGTGCCTGCACGCCCACCACGCCGGCCCGGGCTGGAGCGTTGACTACACGCCGGCGGCGCCGCGGCGGTTCGTCTCGACGGGGGCGTGGTGATGGCGGTGGTGCTGGACCAGTTCGGCCGCCCCGTGGAGACGCCGCGCCGTCCGGACGAGCGCCAGATCGCGGTCGCCTCGGTCGCGGACCGCTGGACGTCCTACCCCTCGCGGGGCCTGACCCCGGAGCGGCTCGCCGCGATCCTGCGGGAGGCCGACGACGGCGACGTGTGCCGTCAGAGCGAGTTGTTCCAGGAGTTCGAGGAGAAGGACGCACACCTGGCGGCGGTGCTCCAGACCCGCAAGAATGCGGTGATCGGCCTGCCGCGCAGCGTGCAGCCGTTCGACTCCGAGGATCCCGAGTGCGTGAAGGACGCGGAGCTGGTGACGGAGCTGCTCGACCAGCTCGACCAGGAGGACCTGATCCTCGACCTGATGGACGCGGTCGGGAAGGGGTTCTCGGTGTGCGAGATCCTGTGGCAGACCGGGGAGCGGGCACTGCCGGCACGCGTGGAGTGGGTCCCGCAGCAGCGGTTCACGTGGGACGGGTCGGCCGTCCGCCTGCTGACGGACGGGGCGCCCGTGGCCGGCGAGCAGATCCCGGCCAACAAGTTCGTGATCCACCGGTACAAGGCCCGGTCCGGGAGCGCGGCGCGGGCGGGGATGCTCCGCGTCGTGAGCTGGATGTACCTGTTCAAGAACTACGCCGTGAAGGACTGGGTCCAGTACGCCGAGGTCTTCGGCATGCCGCTCAGGCTCGGGAAGTACGAGCCCGGGACGAGCAAGGAGGACATCGACAAGCTGCTCCGGACGGTCGTGGCGATCGCGGCGAACGCGGCGGGGGTCATCCCGTCGAACGCGAGCATCGAGTTCCCGGCGGCGGGCTCGGCCACCAAGGGCTCGGCGGCCGACGTCTTCCCGGCTCTCATCGAGTACTGCGACCGCGCGATCTCGAAGGCGGTGCTGGGCCAGACGCTGACGACCGACGCACAGAGTGGGTCGGGGACGCTCGCCGGCTCGGCGCACAACGAGGTGCGGCGCGACCTCCTGGAGGCGGACGCCGCCGCGATCGCGAAGACCATCCAGCGCGACATCATCCGGCCGATCGTGGGATTCAACCGGGGCTGGGAGCGCACCAAGCGCCTGCCGTACCTGGACATCGACACGAGCGAGCCGGAGGACCAGGAGCGGACTGCGCGGACCTACGGGATCCTGGTCAAGGACGTGGGGTTGCGCATCGGCGCGGGCCACGTGCGGGAGCGCTTCGGGATCCCGGCGCCCGACGCGGACGAGGAGCTGGTCGGCAGCGCGTCCGCGGCGCCGGCCCCCCCGACCGGTGCGGCCGCGCTGAAGGCGGGCCGGCCGGCGGGGGCGGTCGCGCACTCGGCGCAGATCCCGCCCGAGCAGGCCCAGGTGGCCGGCCTCGAGGACGCCTCGATCGCGGAGGCCGCGCCGGCGGCGGACGGGATGACCGCCGCGATCGAGCGCATCGTCGAGGCCGCGACGGACTACGACGACCTGCGGGACCGGGTGCTCGCGGCCTACGCGGACCTCGACGTCAGCGAGCTGTCGGACGTCCTGGCGCGGGCGACGTTCATGGCCGAGATGGCGGGGAGGGCGCATGCATAGCGCGGCCCTCCAGCCCCTGCGCCCGCTGCCGTTCGAGGAGGCGGCCGCGTTCTGGGCCGACAAGATCCCGCTCACGCCGGCGCAGTTCAAGAAGCTGCGGGACGACGCGAAGATCCGGGCGTTCGCGGTGAGCGGCATCGCGAAGATGGACGTCGTAACCGACGTGTTCGCCGCGCTCCAGAAGGCGATCGCGAGCGGCACCACGCTGGACGAGTTCAAGAAGAGCATTCGCTCGGTCATCGAGGAGCGCGGCTGGACGGGGCGCGCCGCGTGGCGGGTCGACAACATCTTCCGGACCAACGTCCTGACCGCGTACAACGTCGGGAAGTACAGCCAGCAGAAGCGGGCAGGCGTGGCGTACCTCCAGTACGACGCGGTCGGAGACGTGCGGACCAGGCCCCTGCACGCCGCGATGGACGGCAGGGTGTTCAGGGCAAACGACCCGATCTGGGACAAGTGGTACCCCCCGAACGGCTACCGGTGCCGGTGCACGACGCGCGGCATGTCCGAGGCGGAGTTCAAGGCGCGCGGACTGAAGGCCGAGAGCGGCGAGGACTGGGACGGCCGGATGGTGGACGTCGGGAACGGCCGGCTGCAGGCACTCCTGCCCGACCCGAGCTTCTCTCACAACCCGGGCAAGGTGATGTTCGGGTCGTTCGAGCGGAAGCCCGGGCAGCCGACGGAGATGGAGGGTCTGCGCGGACCCGAGCGGTACCGTCGTCGCCAGGTCCACAACATCCGCCCGGCGGACCTGTCGGAGGGCCCGCGGGATCTGTTGCTGCCCGAAGGCCTGCCCCAGGAGCAGTACTGGGATGCGTTCCGCGAGGCATTCGGCATCGAGCCCGGTGGCGAGGCCGTCGTGCGGGACGTGCTGGGTGACCCGGTGATCGTGTCGGACCGGATGTACTCCGACAAGCGGGGGGCATCGAAGCTGGGGAAGGAGGGGCACGGGACCTACGTCAGGACGATGCCCGGCATCCTCATGGACCCATACGAGGTCTGGCCCCCCCCCACCGTGTACCCGGACGGCCGGATCGTGCTGCGGAAGCGTTACGTCCAGGTCTGGCGCACGCCGGACAAGGAGCGGATCGGAGGGGTCGTCATCACCGAGGTCGAGCGGGGGCGCCTGGTCGGCGTCACCGGATTCAGCCCGGAGAAGCTGGAGTACGTGGACGCGCGGCTGCGAAAAGGGGTGTTGCTGCATGGGAAGTGAGGGCAAAGGCTGCCTGAGCTCCACCAGGGCAGCGGCGCCGGGTCCCGTGAGTGGGTGGCTCCCAAGACGCGCGGCGTCCCCTCACCGGGGAGGATACGTCGTGGAGGACGCAAAGTGAAGACCCAGGTCCTGACCGGCGACGTGGTGGCGCTCGTGTGTGCGGACGGCCAAGGCGCGCCCGAGTGGATCCTGATCCTTCCCGCGGGCCAGGTGAAGTCCACGAAGGGCGGGTTCGTCGTGGACGGCGCGGCGATGGCCCTGGTGTTGGCCGCCTTCCAGGGTCGCAACCGGGACCTGGTGATCGACTACGAGCACCAGACGCTGACGGGCGAGCGGGCGCCGGCGGGGGGGTGGATCAAGGAGTTCCAGCCCCGCGACGACGGGCTGTGGGCGAGGGTGGAATGGACCGAGCTGGGGGGCCGGCACGTCGCTGCGCGCGAGTACCGGTACCTCAGCCCGGTGGTGCGAGTGAGGCCGGGCGACCGCCGGGTGGTGGACGTCCATTCGGTGGCGCTCACGAACGACCCGGCGATCGTGGGGATGCCCGCGATCGCCAACCGGGCAGGGAGCCCGGTAGCAGAGGAGGACGGGATGAAGGACAAGCTGCTCGAGCTCCTGGGCCTGAAGGCCGAGGCCACCGAGGACGAGGTGGCGGCGGCGGTCACGGCGCTCAGGGATTTCCGGGCGGGGCTGGTGGAGGGTCTGGCGCTGAACGCGACGGCCTCCCTGGCGGACGCCCGGGCGGCGGTGCTGGTGCTCAAGAACCCCGGCGCGACCGTGCCGGCCGCGGAGTTCGTCGCGCTGAAGAAGCGGCTCGACGAGCGCGACGCGCTCGACCTGGTCGAGAAGGCGCTGAAGGACGGGAAGGTCACGCCGGCGAACCGGGCGTGGGCGGAGGGGCAGGCGCGGCGCGACCCGGGCGTCTTCGCGATGTTCCTGTCGAACGCGCCGGTGGTGGTGCCGCAGGGCCCGGCCGGCGGCGGCGCGACGCGGACCGGCGAGGCGGGGCTGACCGAGGGCGAGCTGGTGGTCTGCCGGCAGCTCGGGGTCAAGCCCGAGGCGTTCAAGGCCCAGAAGGAGGGGGTGTGAGATGGCGCTGTCCAGGGAGCGGAACACGGCTCAGCGGTCCGGGGATCTCCTGGCGTTCCCGGTCGCGGCGTCCGTCAAGGTGTTCGCGGGCGGGCTCGTGGTGCTGGACGCCGGGTACGCGAAGCCCGGCGCGGCGGGCACGGGGCTCGTCGCGGTCGGCCGCGCGGAGGAGACGGTCGACAACTCGGCCGGGCTCGCCGGGGCGGAGGTCGTCGCGGTGCGGCCGGGCACGTTCAAGTGGGCGAACTCGGCGGACGCCGACCTGATCGCCCAGGCGAACGTGGGCGGGACCTGCTACGTCGTGGACGACCAGGCGGTCGCGAAGACGGACGGGACGGGGACGCGCTCGGCGGCGGGCAAGGTGGTGGCCGTGGACGCGGACGGCGTCTGGGTCAAGACGGGGCTGTAGGCCCGGGAGGGGAGCATGATCCTGAACGCGGAGAACCTGCGCGCGGCGAGCCGGGGCTTCCGGGCGCTGTTCCTGGAGACGCTCGGAGCGGCCAAGCCGCTGTACGAGCAGCTCGCGATGGTGGTGCCGTCGAGCGAGGCGTCCGAGACCTACGCGTTCCTGAAGGACCTGCCCGCGGTGCGGGAGTGGGTCGGGGACCGCGTGATCCACGGGCTCGAGGCGGGCGGCTTCACGATCGTGAACCGCAAGTGGGAGTCCACCATCGGGGTGAAGCGGTCCGAGATCGAGCGCGACAAGCTCGGCCTGGTGAAGCCGCGCATCGCGATGCTGGCCGACCTCGCGGCGAAGCACCCGGACAAGCTGGTGTTCGAGCTGCTGGCCGGCGGCTTCGCGAGCCTGTGCTTCGACGGGCAGTACTTCTTCGACACGGACCACCCGGTCGACGGCGCGAGCGTGTCGAACAAGGGCACCGGCGTGCTCAACCCGGTCAACTACCGGGCGGCCTACGCGGCGATGATGGCGCTGCGCGGGGACAACGGGGAGTCGCTCGGCATCACGCCGACGCACCTGCTGGTGCCGCCGCAGCTCCGGGCGACGGGCCTCGAGATCCTGAAGGCGGAGACGATCGAGAGCACCACGAACATCGACCGCGACAGCGCGGAGCTGGTCGTGGCGCCGCAGCTCTCGGCGCACCCGACCTACTGGTTCCTGCTCGACCTGTCGAAGCCGCTGCGGCCGTTCATCGTGCAGATCCTCTCGGGCGTGGAGTTCACGCCGAAGGACCGGCCGGACGACGACAACGCCTTCATGAGGGACGAGTTCCTGTACGGGACCCGGTCCGAGCACGCCGCGGGCTACGGCCTGTGGCAGCTCGCCTACGGGTCCACGGGCGGGGCGTGATCGAGGCCGGACGGGGCGGGGCCCCGGCCGCGTGACGGGTGGATGTGCCGTCGCCGGCCGGGGCTCCTCGATGCCCACTGAAAGAACGTTCGAGGAGGGTTCGATGGTCATCAAGATCGCGTGCAAGAAGCCCGGGTTCCGGCGCTGCGGGATGGAGCATCCGGCCGAGGCGACGTACCCGGGCGGCAAGTTCACGCCGGCGCAGCTCCGGGAGCTGAAGGCCGAGCCGATGCTGGTCGTGGTCGAGGTCGAGGGCGACGTCCCGGCCGAGAAGCCCGCGGGGAAGAAGGGCCCGAAGGCGGAGTAGCCGGTGGCGTACTGCACCCGCCAGGACCTGGTGGACCGGATCGGGGAGGACCTCCTGCGGGGGTGGTCCGACCTCGAGGCGACCGGGGTCGCGAACGAGGGCCGTCTGACGCGGGCGATCGAGGACGCGGGGGCCGAGATCGACTCCTACGCCCAGACCCGCTTCGCGGTGCCTTTCGTCCCGACGCCTTCGAAGATCCGGCAGGTTGCGGTGGACCTGGCGATCTGGAACCTGGCCAGCGCGAAGGGCATCGACGAGAACTCCGCGGACCGGGTGCATGTGCAGCGGTGGAAGGCCGCGGTCGCATACCTGCGGGACCTGGCTGACGGCAGAGCGGCACTCGGCGCGGCACAGCCCGAGAAGGATCCTGGCTCGGTCCTGGTGGCTCCCGACCGGGTGTTCGACCGCGACACCATGGAGGGGTTCTGACGTGGCGGGCGCGAGCCTCCAGTGCAGGGTGGACGGCCTCGGCATGATGGACCGGGCCGGCATCCGCCTCGATCGCCTGGTGAAGTTCGACTTCCTCGGCCTGCACAGGGACATCGGCCAGGCGCTCGAGAACTCCACGCTCGAGCGGTTCGCCAAGGGCGAGGACCCGGAGGGGAAGCCCTGGAAGGAGTCGGGCCGCGTAACGGCCGCGAACGCCAGGCGCAAGCCCGGAGAACGGCGGCCCGGCGGGAAGACGCTTCAGGACACGGCACGTCTGAAGGGTTCCATCCACTTCGAGGCCGAGCCCGACCAGGTCGAGGTCGGCACGGACGTGATCTACGCCCGCATCCACCAGCTCGGCGGGGAGACGGGGCGACCGGGGGGCAGGTTCGAGATGCCGGTGCGTGCGTTCCTGGGCATGAGCGGCGACGACGACAGGCTCGTCGAGACCATGTACGAGGACCGCATCAAGGAGCGGCTGCTGTGATCGTCGAATGCCAGGCGTGGCTCGAGCAGCTCGCCAAGGACAACGGCGTGAAGGACTTCGCCGAAGGCGACTTCGCGCTCTCGCAGCAGCGGGCCGCCCCGAACGTCACGATCCTGTGGGGGCGCGAGACGTACCGCCGCTCCGGCACGCGGGTCGCCGCGGAGGACGCGGTCGGCGGGCGCACGAGGACCATCCGCCGGAAGCTGTTCGTCCGCAAGCTCCCGGGCGTGCTGGTCATCAAGGCGGACAGGACGGACGGGAAGCCGGACGGACGCGCGGGGTGCGAGGCGCTGCTGAAGGCGTACCTGCTTGCGTGCGCGCGCGGCCCGATGGACGCGGACGGAAACCGGTTGCGCGTGCGGCCCGGGCCGGGCACGTGGTACCCGGACAAGGCGGCGAGCGCGACGCTCCGGCGGGTCGAGCTGCAGCTCGAGTTCGAGGGCGGGGTGTTCGAGGACGAACAGAGGGCGCTCATCGCGGACGTGGCGCCCGAGCCGGACGGGGAGTGATGCGGCGCAGCCGCGGGAGGACGGGATGCCGAAGAAGGGCGTGACGGTCGGGGCGCCGGCGACGAGCGAGCCGTCGGTCGAGACGCGGCTGCGGATCGAGGAGTTGTTCGAGAAGCACGGGGTGCGGGCCTGGCAGCGGGCCGGCGTCAAGACGCACTACGGGTGGGCGGCCGGCAAGCTGCTCACCGAGGAGGAGTTCCTGGGCAAGCTGCGCGCCTGGCTGAAGGGTCCGCAGGCGGGCTGACGAGGAGGGGGTCATGCTTCCGGAGCTGAGGATCACGGTTCAGGACGGTCAGCTCGGTCTCGGTGCGGACGTGCCGTCGGGGCTGTTCGCGCAGGTGGGGCAGTCGAGCCTGGGCACCGTCAACTCCCCGGTCGCCGTGGTGGACGCCGACGCGGTGGCCACGGGGTTCGGGACCGGCGCGCTGCCGACGGCGCTGCGCGACGCGCTGTCCGCCGGCGCCAGGCGCATCATCGCGGCGCGCGTGGCCGCCGACCTGGCGGGCGCGATCTCCGCCGTCGCGAAGACGACCACGGGACGCCTCGGCGCCGTGACGAAGGACGGCACCGGCACGGGCACCATGACCGCGTCGGGCACGCCGATCGTGACGGGCGCGATCGAGGTCGAGTGCACCACCGAAGGCCAGGTCGGCGCGGCGCTCTTCCGCTGGCGGCGCGACGCGGGCGCGTGGAGCGACCCGTTCGTGGCGCTCGCCAGCGTGGCGCTGGCGGCGACGGGCCTCGCGGTGCAGTTCGCGAACGGCGAGGCGGGCGTGTCGTTCGAGGTCGGCGACTCGTTCACGTTCGACGCCAAGGCCGGCGGCACCGGGTCGGTGACCGCGAGCGGCACGCCGACCGGCGCGCACGAGGTCGAGATCGCGATCCTCGAGGAGGGCGCCGTCGGGGACGCCACGTTCACGTACCGCGTGGACGGCGGCGCCTGGGTGGAGCCGCAGGCCACGTCGGCCGCGTTCGCGGTGCCGGGCACGGGCGTCACGGTGGCGTTCGTCGCCGGCGTGTCGCACCCCGAGTGGTCGTTCCTCCCGGGCGACGGCTTCGTCCTGACGACGACCGCGCCGCAGAGCACCGTCGAGGCGCTCACCGCCGCGATCGCGTCGCTCGCGCCCTACGCCGGCCTGCTCGAGTGGATTCACGTGGTCGGCGCGAGCGCCGGGTCCGTGTGGACCGCGATGGAGGCGCTGGCGCAGACGGAGTACGCGGCGAAGTTCAAGTACCTGCACATCCTGTGCGAGTTCCGCGACCCCCTCGAGGGCGAGACGGTCGACCAGTACGTGGCCGCGGTGCTCGCGGCGGGCGCGGCCGTGGCCGGCACGCGGATCGCGGTGTGCGCAGGGCGCCTGGCGATCGGCGACGACGAGCGGAACGGCGCGGCCCGGTACTGCGGCCACCTGTCGAAGCTCGCGCTGGTGTCGCACAGCCCGGGCCGGGTGGTCGACGGGCCGATGCTGGGCGTGGACGACCTGGCGCCGCTCGACGACAACGGCAACGCGCTCGTCAACGACGCCCACGTCGAGGCGATGGACGCGGCCGGGTTCGTGACGTTCCGGAAGTTCGAGGGGCTCGCCGGCGTGTACGTGACGAACGGCCGCATGAAGGCGAACGCCACGTCCGACTTCCGCTACGTCGAGTGGCGGCGGGTGATGGACAAGGCGTGCCGCGAGGTTCGCGTCGCGGGCCTGAAGTCCATGCACCGCGAGGCCACGGACACGGGCGTGGAGGCGCTGCGGTCCGACCTGCAGCAGGTCCTGGACGTGATGCGCGGCAACGCCGAGATCGTGTCCGGCCGCATCGTGATCCCCGAGGGGCAGGACTTCATCGGGACGTCCACGATCCGGGTCAAGGTGGCGATCGTGCCGGTCGGCACGTTCCGGCAGATCGAGGTCACGATCGGGCTCGAGAACCCGTTCCGCGCGGCCGCGTAGGCCGGGGAGGAAGGAGAGATGGTCAACGGGAACGACTACGACTGGGAGAGCCTGGAAGCCGCGATGCCCTGGGGCACGGCCATGAAGGTCACGAGCATCGAATACGGCGACGAGAAGGACCTGAAGCCGAACTACGGCAAGGGCTCGATGCCGCGCGGCTACGGCCGCGGGAAGTACTCGGCCGAGGGCAAGATGACGGTCTCGCTCGAGGAGTTCGACCGGTGCATCGCGCTCGCGAAGGCGCAGAAGGTCGAGGGCTTCTTCCGGATCCCGCCCTTCCCGATCACCTGCTCCTACGGGAACACGGACCGGCGGACGCGGACCGACGTGCTGAAGCAGTGCCTCTTCAAGAAGCGCGACTTCAAGCGGTCCGAGGGGGACGAGAGGGCGCCGGTCGAGCTGGAGTTCCTGATCCTGGGCGGGATCGACACGGACGGACTGCCGGCCGACACGAACTGACCCTGACGCGCGCCCCTCTGCGCGCACGAGGTGACGGGCATGGAGCTGAGCCAGGAGCGGATCGACGAGCTGAAGCGGCGGTACGGGGTGGTCAAGGAGCTGACCATCGAGCTGGCCCCGGAGGGGGAGGACGGTGCCGGCGAGAAGACGCCGGCCCGAACGCTCCGCGTCATCGTCCACAAGCCGAGCCGCCCGCAGTACCGCAGGCACCAGGACACGCTCGCGAGCGACGGCCTGGCCAAGGCGTTCGAGATGCTGTGCACGGACTGCATCGAGGCGCCGCCGCTCGCGGAGCTGCAGCCCGTGTTCAACGAGTTCCCGGGGGTGCCGGCCCGCATCGCCCACAAGCTGCTCGAGATGGTCGGCACCGGCGCCGAGGTGAAGGAGCGCACCTTTTGAACGGGACCGCGTCGAGCGGAACCCGTTCATGAGGGGGGACCTGCTGATCATGGAGCAGCTCGGCATGCCGCTCGAGAAGATCGACCAGCTGACCGACGACGAGTGGCACCTGGCGCTCGCCCAGGCGTGCTGGCTCGAGCGGCGCAAGGTCCGGCGGCTTCGGGACGCGGTCGCGCTCGGCATCGTCAAGGCGTTCACGGGCAAGGAGTGACCGGGTGTCCGACCTGAACGTCAGCCTGGTGCTCAGCCTGGTCGATCGGATGACCGCCCCCCTCCGTGCCGCGAACCTCCAGTGGAAGACGATGCGCGAGACGGTCAAGTCCGTGCAGCGCCTCGAGGGTGTCGGCAAGTGGGGGCGCAAGCTGTCCGACGCCGGGACGAAGACGGCCGCGGTCGGCGCTGGGATGACGTACCTGGGCAAGCAGATGCGGGACCAGGCGCGCAACCTGGTCGAGCCGTTCTTCGGGCTCGAGGAGTCGCTCGCGGCGCTCCGTACCGTGGCCCCGGGCACGTTCGGCAGCATCGAGGCCGACATGGCCGAGGCCACGAAGGCGGCCCGGGCCTGGTCGCTCGAGCACCGGGACTCGGCCGAGGCGTTCGCCCGCGGGAACTACATGATGGTCAGCTCCGGGCTCGACATGCGCCAGGCGATCGCCGGGACGCAGACGGCGCTGACGGTCGCGCGGGCCACCATGGGCGAGGCCGGCGGTACGGCCAGCGCGCTCGCGACCTTCTACGCCAACTTCGGGGACCGAGCAGCGGACACAACCGTGGAGATGACGCGCCTCGGCGACGTCATGGCCCGGACGCAGCAGCTGTTCAAGTTCGCGAACCTCGGCCAGCTCACCGAGGGCATGAAGTACGCGACCGCGGCGAGCAAGACGTTCCGGGTGGACGAGTACCAGACCCTGGCCGCGCTCGGCGCGCTGAACGACGCGGGCATCGAGGGAGGCATGGCGGGCACGAGCTACGCGGCCGTGCTGCGCCAGATGAACAAGGCGTCGAAGGATCTGGGCTTCGACGTGGTTCGGACCGCGGACGGCAACATGGACTTCATCGCGACGGTCCGTTCCATCCGGGCCCAGTTCGGCGACCGGCTCGGCCTCCCGCGCGTCCAGCAGGCATTCCAGGACGCGTTCGGCGAGGAGGGGATGAAGGGGATCATGTCCCTCCTCGACAAGGTGCCACGCATGGAGGGGGCGCTCGGAGATCTCCGCGGCTCGCTCGGGACCGCGGCGAAGGCGCAGCGGATGATGGAGGCGGGCGGGGGCGCGTCCTGGGACATGGCCCGCAACGCCGTGAACGACCTGAAGGTGACGCTCGGCGAGCAGCTCGCGCCGATGCTCGTGACCGTGGTCGGATACGTCAAGGACGTCGCGCTGTGGTTCCGGGGCTTTGCGGACGCGCACCCCACGCTGGTGCGGCTCGCGGGTGCCGTGTTCGGCCTGGTCACGGCGTTCGTCTCGATCGCGGGCCCGGTGCTCATCGCGAAGGGGCTCATCTGGAAGACGTTCGGCGGGGCGCTTTCGCTTGCCTCGAACCTCGGGCTTCAGTGGCTCTGGCTGAAGCTGGTCGGGACCGGCTTCGCCGCCTCGCTGAAGGCCGGCGTCGTGGCGTCGCTCGCCTCGGTCAAAGCGGGGTTCCTCGCCTCTCTGGGTCCGGCCTGGGCGTTCACGGCCGCGCTGCTCGCGAACCCCATCACGTGGATCGCGGTTGGCGTCGGCGTGCTGGTCGGGTGGATCGGCCTGCTGATCTTCAAGTGGCAGCAGATGACGGCCTGGTGGGGGCGGGCTTCCTCGACGGCGCGCGTGTTCGCCGGCATCCTGGTATGGATGCTCGGCCCGATCGCCTGGCTCGCGCTGGGTGCCCGCTGGGTCGTCGCGAACTGGGAGAAGGTCGGTGCGATCTGGGGCTGGGTCAGGGATACCTTCTCCGGCATCCTGGGCTGGCTGGCCGCTCTTCCTGCGCGCTTCTTCCAGGCGGGTGCCGGCCTGCTGCGCGCGCTGTGGCAGGGCATGAAGTCCGTCGGCGGGAAGGTCTGGGACTTCGTCTCAGGCCTGCTCGGCAAGGTCGGGGAGTACCTCCCGCACTCGGACGCGAAGCGGGGGCCGCTGTCGCACCTGACGCGGTCGGGTCGAGCTTTCGTGCAGACATGGACGGACGGGATGCGGCTTGCCGCTCCGCGGCTGCCGCAGGTCGGCGAGGAGCTGGCCGAGCGCCTGCGCCTCGAGGCGCCGGACTTCGAGCCGCTGGTCGTGAAGTATCCGGCGATCGCCGCCGGCGCGGGCCGCGAGGGTAAGGGCAAGACGATCCGCATCCAGAGCCTGCAGATGACCGTCCAGGCGGACAGCGTGAAGAGCCGTGACGACTTCGTGGCGCTGGTCTCCGGCCTGGCGCTCGAGGAGGGGTGAGACGGTGGGCACCGAGACCCCTATCGTCATCACCAAGGACGTCGGTGCCGTGAAGGTGGGCGACACCGTGCTGCCCGGGCTGTTTCAGCGGATGGAGGTGCACCGCGCGCTCGCGATGGACGAGGCTGCCGTGCCCGGACGCTCGGGCAAGAGCAAGCAACCGCTCGGGTTCGAGGATGCGGATGTCGAGTTGAGCGTGCTCTGCCAGGAGGACGAGGCGAGCACGGCCGAGGCGAAGCTCCGTACCATCGTGAGCCTGTTCCAGACGCAGGACAAGCTCGCGCGGCCGTTCGTGTACGAGATCACGCACCGGCTGCTCGCGGTGTGGGGCATCCGCAAGGTGCTGTTCCACGACCTCAGGACGGAAGAGGACAACGAATCCGACAACCTGATCGCCGTGCTCTCGTTCCGCGAGCACGAGCCCGTGACGCTGAAGGCGGAGAAGCGGCGGCCGAAGCCGGTCGTGGCCGCGGCCGCGGGCGGCGTGACGGTGTTCCCCGCCTTCGGGCAGGGCTACTCGGTTCCGGGTAGTGTGAACGTGTTCCAGGAGGACGTGACGCAGGACAGTCGCGGGGTGCTGTCGCAGGTGGCCGCGCGTGTCGCGGCGACCGAGCAGCAGCTTGCGCCCGCCTTCGCGTCCCAGGGTGCCACGGCGCCCGCGCGCTCGACCAAGGATGCCGAGCTGTCGAACCTGAGCCCGGCCGTGGACGATGACCGCTACGGCGGCGCCGGGGGTGTCGAGTGAACGAATACGGCACGCCCGACATCCAGGTGACGATCGGCGGGCAGGTCATGCCCGCGATCGCGTCCGTGTCGGTGGTGGCCGACCGGCGCACGCCGATCGCGCGCGCGGAGATCGAGTTGGACCGGGACCGCGACGCCGCGTCCGACGTCACGGAGCAGGACCCGCTCGAGGTCGCCCTCGGTTTCCGGGGGCAGGTCCTGCGGCGGGTGTTCCGCGGTCGCGTCCATGGCACCGGGCCGGAGCGTCTTGTCGGCGTGACGGCCCTGGACCGGATGCGGGAGCTGCAAGGCGTCCGCATCCGGCAGGCCTGGCGGAACGCGAACGCCCAGGACGTCCTGGCGTGGAGCATGCGGAAGGCCGGGGTGGAGAGCTTCCGCCTGGGGGCGGTACAGACGTCCGCCCGTCACCTCTTCATCGCGGCGAACGAGGGCTTCGTCGACGTCGTCCGCCGGGTGCGGGACGCGTGGTCGTTGGACTGGGACCTGTCGGCCGACCCCGAGGGGGTCGTGTACTGCATGCCGTGGGCGGAGACGCCCTGGGCGCAGGCGGGCATCCAGCTCGAACTCGAGTTCGGCCGGAACATGACCGGGTTCGAGCCGAGGACGGGCGGTCGCACCGGGTCCTGCGAGACGTTCCTGGCGCCGTGGCTGTGGCACTCGCATCTGGTCTCGATCCTGGACCAGGACCTGTGGGGGCGGTGGGTCACGGTCCGGGTCGAGCGGGTGGAGCACAAGGTCACGTTCAAGGGCAGCGCGAAGGGCGGTCGAACGAGGATCGAATGGTCGATGAGCTGAAGGCCGCGCTCGTGAAGCTGCTGCGCGCCGGCTCGCCGGAGCTGCGCGGCATGCATCCGGTGCAGGCCCGGGTGGTGAAGACGCACGGCGACGCCGGTGCGATGACCGAAGCCGAGCCGCGCTACAGCGTGGACGTCCAGGTCCTGCGGCGGGACGGTGGTGACGATCCGGACTGGCCGGTGATCCCGGACGTCGAGTGCCCGGTCCTGTGGGCCGGGCCCGGGTGCGGCGTGTACGCGATGCCTGCGGTGGGTGCGGTCGTGCGCGTGGGGTTCCTGTACGGCGACCGGTCGTGCCCGGTCGTCGAGGGGGTCAGTGGCCGCGGGTTCAACGCTCCCGGTGTGCTGGCCGGCCAGCTCCTGATCGATGCCGGCAGCACGTGCATCTCCGTGCAGCGGAACGGGGTCATCCGCATTCGTGGCACGGGAGCCGAGCTGGACGGCGGCTCGGGCACGGTCCTGATCTCGGGCCTGAACGTGGTGCTCGACGGCCAGGTGCAGGCCGGCGGGGTCGGCGCCGAGCTGCCGGTGATGGTGATGGGGCCGAGCGGGCCGACGACGGCGACGCGGCTGAGGGCGATCTGATGACGATGCCGCACCTGGGCACGGACATCCTGGTACGCGAGCGCGACGTGGTGCCGGCTGCGCAGGGCGACGTCGAGCTGGCCACCGGGGAGGCGTGCCTGGCGCAGGACCTTGCGCACCGCCTGGGCACGCCGAAGGGCGACCTCAGGCGGCACCCGACCTACGGGGTGGGCCTGTACCGGTTCCTGCACCTGGATGCGACGGACGTCCACGTGCTCGACTTCCAGCACTCGATCGCGGAGGAGGCCGAGAAGGACCCGCGCGTGGAGCCCGGCACCGCCGTTGTGGAGGTTCTTTCCTGGGACGCCCGGGAGAAGATCAAGTGCCGCCTGACGTGCCGTCCGATCGGCAGCTCGAACCCGCTGGTCCTCGTGCTCGGTTACGACCTGGCACGCGTCACGCTGGAGGTGGTGCGTGGCGGTTGACTGGCGCGCGCTCATCGGGGCGAAGACGGCCGACCAGGTCATCGCGGACTTCTGGACGCGGATGGCCGAGCTGGGCTCGAGTATCACGAACTTCAGCGAGGGCGGCCCGTACCGGACGCTGTCGGAACTGACCGGCGAGGCGATCGAGGGGCTGTACAACGTCTTCGTCGCGGTCGTGCCGCACGGATTCCGGCGGCACGCGGCGGGCATCTGGCTCGACCTGCACGGCGACGACATGTCGCTGCCCCGCAACCCCGCCGTGAAGTGCCGGCAGTGCGTCGTGTACGCGCGGGAGGGCACGGCCGGCAACCTGGTGGTACCGGCCGCGGCCGTCGTCCGGACGCAACTCTCGCCGGCGGGCACCCGCCTCGAGTACTTGGTCGTGGCGGAGACGATCCTGCCGGACGGGCAGTCGAGCGTGCCGGTGCTGTGCGAGGCGGCCGCGACCGGCGTGGCGTACAACCTCGCGCCCGGCCAGGTCCTCGAGATGGTCACCCACGTGGACGGCATCTCGAGCGTGACGTCGGGGGATATCTCGCGCGCCGGCGTGGACGCGGAGGGGGACGAGGCGTACCGCGAGCGCCAGGTGCTGGCCTGGGCGGCGGCGGCAGACGGCGACACGAGCACGAAGTTCAAGGCGTGGGCGCGGTCGGTGCCGGGCGTGGTGGACGCTGAGGTGGACGACGACTGGCCGCGCGGCCAGGCGACGTTCGACTGCATCATCACGGGCACATCCGGCACTCCGACCGAGGAGATGATTGCCACCGTGCAGGCGTTGCTGGACTCGCGCCGCAACATCAACGACGACGTGCTGGTGCGAGGGCCGCGGCTGAAGAAGGTCGGGCTCCACGTGATCGCGTACCTGCCCGAGGACGGGGGCGACGAGGCGGCGATCGAGGCCGCGCTGACGGCGCACTACACCTCGAGGCTGTCCACCGGGGCGCTGGCGACCGCGCCGCGCCTGCGGCTCGGCCGTCCGTACTACCTGGCGCGCATGACGCAGGAGGGTCTCGGGGTCGAGCCGATCCTCGAGAACATCGAGGTCGTGGTCCCGGCCGACGACCAGCTCGCCGAGCTGGACGAGCTGCTCGACCTGGAGGGCGAGGTGCAGGTCACGATCGACCGGCTGGAGGCGGAGCCGTGAAAGAGCACTTCGCCTGGGCCTGGCGCTGGATGCCCCGCGTGCTGAAGCGGGCCGGCGACACCGTGTCCGACATCCGTCGGGCGGTGCAGGTCCTGTCGTCGCTGTTCGACGACGCGAAGGCGTGCGCGTTCCGGGTGCGCAGGGCCTGGCTGACGAAGACGTCGTTCGGCCAGGCACTCGACATCATCGGCGAGGGCAGGAAGATGCCTCGCCACCCGGGTGAGACGGACGAGAGCTACTGCGCGCGCCTGCTGCACGCGCGCGAGTTGTACCAGAAGGGAGGCACGGTCCCGGGCATGGCCCTGGCTATGGAGCTGCTCGGGTACCCGGATGCGACGGCGCAGGAGCCGCGGTACTGGGAGCGGTGGCGATACGACGGGACGGTGCGGTTCGGGCCCGGGACGCAGTACGGCGGCACTTACCGCTGGGCGACGTTCACGGTGACGCTCCCCGAGATCGCGGCGATGACCCCCGAGCAGCTCGCGCTGATCCTGCGGACAGTGCGCGCGTGGAAGCCGGCGCGGAGCCGGCTCGCGCACCTGGTCCTGCAGCTGGAGGCGCCGCCGGCGGACGAGTTCCCTGCGACCGAAGACGCCTTGACGGTCGCGCCGACGTTCAGCCCGCGAGAGCTGTACGGCGACGGCGGAGCGTGCCTGGTGTACGGCGCGTTCTCCTTCGGGCCCGGGGTGCGGTACGGCAGCTCGAGCGACACGCTCGATGTGGAGGTGACGGTGCCATGATGCGGGCCGTGAAGGAGGCGTTCCCCCTGCCGAAGGGGGTGCTCGAGCTGGTGTTCCTGGACGGGCAGGGCAACCGGATCGGGTACGTGAAGTCGCCGAACATGGTCGTGGCCGCGGGCCGGGGCATGATGGCGGCCGCGATGGGCTCGGTCATCAACCGCGTCGCGGTCGGCACGAACGGCGCGAGCCCGACGCCGGACGACGTCGCGCCGCTGGCGGAGCAGTTCGCGGTGGTGCCGACCGGCATCACCTACCCGGACGCCCGGAGTGTGCAGGTGGCCTTCACGGTTGCCGCGGACCAGTACAACGGGCACGTGATCCGGGAGTTCGGGCTGGAGCGGCTCGCGGGCGAGACCTACACGCTGTTCGCGCGCAAGGCGTTCCCGGACGGGTTCGCGAAGACGGCCGACGTGGTCATCCAGGGGACCTGGACCGTGACGTTCTGAGGAGGGAGCGATGGCGAACCTGCCGGAGGAAGAGGGCTGGGAGCCCGGGGTCTACCAGATCGAGGACGGGGACGAGGCGTCCGGCGGCGCGGACGGGATCGCGAACGTGCAGGCGCGCCAGCTCGCGAGCCGCACGGCGTTCCTGCGGCGGCGGCTGGTCATCGTCCGGGGCCAGACCGGGTTCGGCGCGGACGGGTCCGTGCGCGTCACGCACGGCATCGATGGCGAGGCCTACAGCCGGACGGCCTACATCACGCCTCTCGCCGACACGGAGGGCGGGCTCGGGGAGGTCTGGTACGAGTGGGACGGTGCCGACGTGGTGATCCACCACACCGGCGAGTGGGCAGGGCCGTTCGAGTGGGTCGTCGTCGGGCGCCTGCTCGAGTCGTGGTGAGGTAGAGGACGATGCCGCTGCATTCGAACATCGACAGGCTGAGCCTGAAGGCGCTGCAGGACCGGCTGAACGCCGGCCTGCAGCTTGCGGTGCTCCAGGACGCGCTCGGCGACCAGCACCACATGGTGTGGGTGCCGCGGTTCAGGGTGCCCGCGGGATGGTTCGGCGATCCCAGCCCGCCGTCCGACCCGTCCGAGGATCTGCTGCTGGGCGGGTTCCTGGTCGACAAGTACCTGTGCTCGCCGAGGTACGCGGCGGTCGAGCCTACCACCCGCGCCGTGAGCGCTCCCTTCCGTCTGCCGTCGGTCGGGTTCGCCTCGAAGGCCGTCGCGGTGGCGCAGGCGGCCGCGCGGAACCTGAACCTCAACGTCGGCCTGATGGACACGCCGTCGCCGGCGCACATCATGACGCTGCGCGAGTGGGGCCACCTGGCGTGGCTGGTCCGGATGCTCGGGCACGACCTTCGGGGCAACACGCACGGCGGCCGCGACGACTCGGACGCCGTGCTCTGGCAGAACTTCGCCGAGGTGAACGCGGCCGGGCCGCACTACGGCGGCACCGGCCCGTTGTCGTGGTTCCACAACCGGCTCGCCAACGGGATCGCCGACCTGGGCGGCAACGTGCTGCAGCTCATGGCCGACGAGATCGCGTGGGGCGCGCTGCACATGTATCGCTCGGCCGAGTTGGACGACGACGAGGGCATCAGCGACGCGGACGAGACGTTCGTGCTTCGGGACGACGCCGGCCTGTACCCGCCGAACCGAGGCTTTGCCGGCTGGCCCGAAGCCAACGGCCTGCTCCGGATCGGCACCGAGCACATCGTCTACGGGCACCTGGTGGTCGACCCGAACGGGTACCGGGCGACGGTCAGTGAGTGCCAGCGCGGGGCGTATGGCACGGTGGCTGCGCCGCACGCGAAGGGTGACGCCGCGCCGCTGCGCTGGTTCCAGTGCCTTGTTCCCGGGGGCTACACCGTAAAGGTCACGGGCACCGGCCTGAACAACACGACGAGCCCGGTCACGTTCAGCTGGGAGTGGAACCTGTGGGGGCATGGCGCTCACGACGCGTCGCCGGCGCCCGGCGACTTGCTGTGCTGCGACGACGGCGTGAACCCGTTCGAGGACCTGCTCGTGACCGGGGTGTCCGGCGGCCAGATGACCGTCGCGCGCGGGCAGAACGGCACGCCGGTCAACGCGCACGGCACCGCCCCGATGCTCGTGCGCTACTCGCCGACGATGAACCGCGTCGCGGCAGGTGTGGTGAACGGCTACATCCGGACGCTGCGGGCCGGCACGTTCGTGTCAGAGATGGCGCTGCCGGGCACCACGGCGCTGGTCGTCGATCCTCCGTTCGGGGCGACGATCGGCGCCTTTCAGCTGTGGATGGGCTCCGGGCCGCAGCTCGCGATGGCGCTTCGCGGCGCGCCCCACTCGGCCGAGCGGCACGCCAGCGTGTTCGACCTTGCTGTGCTCGACGCCTCGTTGTTGCCGAGTGATTTCGTGGGGTTCCGGTGCGCCTGGGCGCCGCAGGCGTACCAGTACGGGGGGATCTGATCCTGGGGTCTGGCGACCCCATGTGCTGCAGCGGCGTAACGCCGCGAATTGACTACACATCCCGCTCAGGCAGGCGGCGACCGCGAGGACACTCGGTTTCTCAACTTCGTTGACGCGCTTTATCAGGTTGGGTGACGCGCTACAGTAGTCCGCCGTGACGGCGGCGTCATGGGTCGGGCGTGCGGCGGGAGGCGCCGATCATCGCAACTGCCCTAACCAATGGGGCTTTGTGGCAGGCACGACGCTTGCAACGCTTCTCGTCGTTTGGACCCGGGTTGAAATCGTCTCCCTGCGGGGGGACGATCCGGGACGGGACTGCCCGAAACCGAGGCATGCGACCGCCGCATGCCGGGAGGAGGTCCGCCATGGGACGCTTGCGAGTGCGCTTCGGACTTGCCGGGGTGTTCGTCGGGATGGTGCTGGCCGCCGCGGCCTGCGGCGAGGGAGGGGGTCCGGGCACGGGCACGCCGCCCGGCACGGGCCCGGACGTCAAGCAGGCGGGCGCGCTGTCGCTCGACGAGCGCGACGTGACGGCCGTGCTCGCGGGCGACCGGCTCGACGTCTCGCTCGTGCTCAGGAACGCCGGCTCGACCCCGATCGCGGTCAAGGCGAGCGTCAGGGTGGTCGCGATCGGCGACGACTCGTTCTCGCGGCAGGCGGAAGGCGACTTCACGGTCGGGCCGGACTCGGAGACGCTCTCGCTGCCCGTTCCGACGTTCCCCGAGGCGGGGGACGCGACGAAGCAGGCGGGGTACGTGCTGTACTACCGCGTGAGGTCCGACCAGGGCACCATCGGCGGGTTCCGGAGCCTGTTCGTCGCGGTCCCGAAGACGCAGGTCGTGCTGCTCGGGCCGAAGACGTACTACGACGGCGAGCAGACGCGCGTGAAGGTGCTCGCACGCGACCCGGTCACGGGCAGGCCGATCGCGGACCGCGAGGTGGTGGTCAAGGTCGTGATGGGCGAGGACGTGCGGGAGATCCCGGTCCGGACGGACGGGTTCGGCGCCGCGAGCGTCGCGCTGACCCTGTCCGGCCAGGGCGAGGCCCACGTCATGGCCCTGATGGCGACCGACGCGGGCACGACCGACAAGGCGGAACAGGAGGTGGACGTGGTCCGCCTTCGCAAGGTCTATCTCGGCACCGACAAGCCGCTCTACCAGCCGGGCCAGCAGATCCACATCCGCGTGCTCGCGCTGAAGAAGCCGTCGCTCGCGCCGGAAGCGGCCTCGGACGCGGTGATCGAGGTGTTCGACGGCAAGGGCAACAAGGTCTTCAAGAAGGCCGCGAAGACGAGCGCGTTCGGCATCGCCTCGACGACCTTCCGGATCGCGACCGAGGTGAACACGGGGACGTGGAAGCTCAAGGCAACGGTCGGCGACACGGTGACGGAGAAGGCGGTCACGGTGGACCGCTACGTGCTGCCGAAGTTCAAGGTCGATCTCTCGCTCGATCGGACGTTCTACACGGTCGGGCAGACGATCCGCGGCACCGTGTCGGCGCAGTACTTCTTCGGCAAGCCGGTCGCGGGGGGGCAGGTCCGGATCGGGCTCGACGCGTTCGACGTCGAGTTCGCGGAATTCGCGAGCGTGACCGGCACGACCAAGCCGGACGGCCTGTTCGCGTTCGAGACGAAGCTGCCGGACCACATGGTCGGGCAGTCGCTCGAGCAGGGCAAGGCGATCGTGCGCGTGCGGACCGAGGTCACGGACACGGCCGGTCAGGTCGTGAAGAAGGAGTCGGGGCTCGCGGTCGCTGCCGACGCGTTCGACGTGGTGGTCATCCCCGAGGGCGGGACGATCGTGCCCGGCGTCGCGAACGGGTTCTACGTGTTCGCGGAGGACCCGGCGGGCGGCCCGGTCGCTGCGGCGGTCGAGGTCACCGCGGGCGGCGAGACGCGGCAGGTGGCCACGGACGCGACGGGCATCGGCCAGTTCGCGGTGATGCCCGAGGGCGCGACGCTCGCGGTCGCGGTCAAGGCGATCGCACAAGGTACGACGGTCGAGAAGTCGTTCGAGTTCAAGGCGGGGCAGTCCGGCGAGGCGCTGCTCGTGCGGCCGGACAAGGCGATCTACAAGGTCGGCGACACGGCCGTGGTCACGATGCTGGTGCCGGACGCGCGCGACCGGGTCTACCTCGACGTGATCCGCCGCGGGCAGGTCGCGCGCGAGGAGGCGCTCGACGTGGAGGGAGGCAAGGCGGTCGCGGAGATCGACCTCGACGAGGGGCTCGCCGGCGACGTGGTCTTCTCGGCGTACTACATGGGCCGGCTCGGGACGATCGTGCGCGACGAGCGGCTCGGGTTCGTGCAGGCCGCGGACGCGCTCGCGATCGCGGTCACGCCCGACAGGAAGGTCTATGCGCCGGGCGAGCCCGCGAAGGTCGAGTTCCGCGTGACCGGGCCGAACGAGGTGCCGGTCGCGGCGGCGCTCGGGATCCACGTGGTGGACGAGGCGGTCTATGCGCTGTCCGAGAACAAGCCGGGCCTGCTGAAGGCGTACTTCGAGCTGGAGAAGGCCATCACGGAGCCGAAGTACGAGATCCACGCGGCGCACTTCGACCTGTCGTCCATCGTGACCGACCAGCCGGCCGACGAGGAGGGCAAGCAGGCGCAGGAGGCGCTCGCCGGGGCGGCGTTCGCGGCGCTCGGCGACCCGAAGCTGACGGACGCGGCGTCGTCGTGGGAGCAGGCGCTCGCGGCCACGGTGATCCTGCTCGGGCCGCACTACCTCGCGGACAAGCAGCGCGTGATGGACGCGATCGCGGCAATGCTCTCCGACGGGGACCTGACGTACGACGGCATCGTGGCCTGGCTCGTGGGGGAGGCCCGGTTCTACGACTTCTGGGGCATTTTCTACGTGTTCGAATCCATGGACCAGTACACGGTCACGATGCGGTCGGCCGGGCCGGACGAGATCCTCGGGACCGGGGACGACTGGTCCGCGACCGGGAGCTACTGGGAGTTCACCCGGAACGGGTGGGACGACCAGGCGAACTTCGACGGGGGGCCGTTCCCCGGCGGGCCGCCGCAGGCCGGCGCCGGGGGAGATCCCTCGCCGACCGAGAAGGGCGGGAGCGGCGGCGGCGGGGAGCCGAAGATCCGCAAGGACTTCCCGGAGACGCTGTACGTCAACCCGGAGCTGATCACGGACGAGAACGGCCGTGCGATCGCGGAGTTCCAGATGGCCGACTCGATCACCGAGTGGCGCCTGTCCGCGGTCGGCAACACGGCGAGCGGCCGCATCGGCACCGCCACGAAGGGCCTGACCGCGTTCATGCCGTTCTTCGTCGACGTGGACGTGCCACGAACGCTGCGGCGCGGCGACGAGGTCCACTTCCCGGTCGCCGTCTACAACTACCTCCCCGAGGCGCAGGTGGTCCAGGTCGAGGTGGAGGCGGGCGCGTGGGCCGAGCTGACCTCGTCCTCGACGTTCGCGGTGCCGCTCGGGCCGTCCGAGGTCAAGGGCGTGAACGTCGGGCTGAAGGCGGGCGTGGTCGGCTGGCACGGCGTGACCGTGAAGGCCTACGGGAACGGCGACACCTCGGACGCGGTGATGCGGCTGATCGAGGTCACGCCGGACGGCGTCGAGGTCCGCGGCGCGGAGTCGGGCAAGCTCGCCGGGCCCGTGACGAAGACGGTGTCGTTCCCGGTGACCGCGATCCCGGGCACGCCGAAGGTCATCGTCAAGGTCTATCCGGGCGTGATGGCCCAGGCGGTCGAGGGGCTGGACAGCCTGCTCCAGATGCCGTCCGGCTGCTTCGAGCAGACCACGGCCACGCTGTGGCCGAACTTGCTGGTGCTCGACTACATGCAGACGAGCGGCCAGCTCAACCCCGAGATCGAGCTGAAGGCGCGCGAGTTCGTGAGCCTCGGTTACCAGCGGCTGCTGACGTTCGAGTGCACGGGCGGCGGGTTCACGTGGTTCGGCGACCCGGCGCCCGCGAACATCATCCTGACCGGCATGGGGGTGATGGAGTTCACGGACATGGCGAAGGTCCAGGAGATCGACGAGACCCTGGTGCCGCGCACGATCGACTTCCTGGCCGCGAAGCAGGCCGCGGACGGGTCCTGGCACGAGACGCAGGGCAGCGAGTTCGCGACCGTGCAGTACGACGACCTGATGACCACGTGCTTCGTGACGTGGGCGCTGGCGCAGGCCAAGGGGAACGGGCTCGGCCCGGCGGGGTCCGGGTTCGGGTACGCCAAGGCGCACCTCACGGACGCGGCCTCGACCTACGCGCTGGCCCTGTGCGCGAACGCGTTGGCCGCGTACGCGCCGAACGACCCGGCCACGGTGAAGGCGCTGAACGACCTCGCCGCGCGCGCCAAGGAGGACGGCGACAAGGTCTATTGGGAATCGGGGGTTTCGGGCGGCCAGATGTACTACGGCGAGGCGGACGGCATGGGCGGCGGCGGGTCGGCGCCGGGGTCGTCGATCGAGGCGACCGCGCTCGCGGTCATGGCGCTGCTCGAGGCCAAGCACTCGCCCGACCTGGTGTCGAAGGCGCTCGCGTGGATGGTGTCGAACAAGGACTCCTTCGGGAACTGGGGCACGACGCACGCGACGATCCTGTCGCTCCGCGCGTTCGTGAAGTCCCTGTCCGCGCTGGCCCAGGAAGCGGCGGGCACGGTCAAGGTCGCGATCAACGGCAAGGCCGAGGAGGATCTCGCGATCGACGCGTCGAACCAGGACGTGTTCTTCCAGTTCGAGCTCGCCGACAAGGTCGATCCGGTCGGGGAGAACGTGGTCAACGTGACGTTCCAGGGCAAGGGCACGCTGATGTACCAGATCGTGTGGTCGCACTACGAGCCCGGCGCGGCGTCCGGCCCGGCCGCGGGGCCGCTCGAGATCGACGTTGCGTACGACAAGACGACGCTCGCCGTGGACGACGTGGTGAAGGTGACCGCGACCGTGACCAACGTGTCCGGCGACCCCGCGCCCATGGTCCTGGTGGACCTCGGCCTGCCGCCCGGCTTCGACCTGCTGACCGACGACCTCGACGCGGCGGTCGCGGCCCAGAAGATCCAGAAGTACGAGCTGACCGCGCGCCAGATCACGGTCTATGTCGACGCGATCCTGCCGAACGAGGCCCTGGTCCTGACCTATGCGCTTCGCGCGAAGTACCCGCTCTCCGTGACCGCGCCGGACTCGGGCGCCTCGCTCTACTACGACCCGGACTCCAAGGACTCCGAGCCGGGCGCCGAGTTCGAGGTGCAGTAGCCTTGCCTTCCCCCCCAACCCCCACCTTCTGGCACGACGTATGGGCGCTCGTCCGCACGATCCCCCCCGGCCGCGTCACCTCCTACGGCACCGTCGGCGCGATGCTCGGCTCCCCCCGCCTCGCGCGCGCGGTGGGGTGGGCGCTGCACGCGCTCCCGCCGGGGACCGACGTGCCGTGGCAGCGCGTGATCAACGCGCGCGGCCGCATCAGCTTCCGCGGCGACGACATCCGGGGGATGGAGCAGGAGCTGCGCCTCCGGGCCGAGGGGGTCGAGTTCGGCCCGGACGGCGCCGTGGACTGGTCCCGCTTCGGGTGGCCTGCGCGCGGCGGCGATTGACGCAGTCCGCCCCCGCCTGCCTCCCGGTCCGGTCGAGCCGGGACCCGGGCCCGAAGGCCGTGCACGGTGACCGGCCCGCCGTCGAGGAGGATCGACCCGCCCGGCGCGGACGGGACGAAGCCGTACCGGCAGCGCGGCGAACGCGGTTCGCGACCGGGCCGCGACCGGGCCGCGACCGGGCCGCGACCGGGCTGCGACCGGGCTGCGACCGGGCCGCGACCGGGCTGCGACCGGGCCGCGACCGGGCCGCCAGGGGTTGCGCCCCGCGGGCCGGGGCGCTACGGTTCGGACCATGGAACGGGAAACGCTCTACGCGATCGAGTGGCCGGGCGAAGGCGACGAAGGCGAAACGCTACGGGTGATCGAGCCCACGCCCGACGAGGTCGAGACCGCGGCGGCGCGCCTCGCCGCCTTCTACAACGAGCCCTACAACCGCGGCATGATGGCGAACGAAGGCGAGATGACCGCCCGGGACGTGGTCGACTACTACCGCGAGTTCAGGGCCTCCGGCGGGCGGCCGTTCCTGCTCGAGCGCGACGGCGTGCTGATGGGCGACGCGGACCTTCGCCACATCGACGGGCCGACCGCGGAGTTCGCGATCCTGGTGGGCGTTCGCGCCGCGCAGGGCTCGGGCCTGGGCACGCGCTTCGCCCTGATGGTGCACGCACTCGCCAGCGGCGCGCTCGGGATCGAGCGCATGTACTCGTCGGTCATCCCGCTCAACCGGCCCTCGTTGCGGATGCTCGAGAAGATCGGCTACCTGCCCGACGACGGGCCGGAGGCGCGCGCCCGCGCCGACGAGGCGACCGACGTCACGGTGTCGTTCGACTTCGCGCGCTTCGCGGAACTGCACGCGGCGGTCCTCCCGCGGCTCCGCATCACGGGGCGCGGCGCGACGCCCCCCCCGCGTCGCGTGAACGGTGATCCCCCCCTTGTCGCGGACGGGAATCCCCCCGCGCCGCGTGAACGGTGATCCCCCCCCGCGTCGCGTGAGCGTTGATCCCCCCCAGTCGTATGAACGGTGATTCCCCTTCCGCGTCGCGTGAACGGCATCCCCACCGCGTCCGCGTGAAACCGACCTCCCTGTCCGCTTCACTGCCGGGCCAGGGCGCGCTCGACCGTTGCCCGGGGCAGGAAGAGATGGTTCGGATCATCGGAGAACGGCAGGAATCCGTAGTCGAGGGAGAAGCCACGCGCGCTCCCGCCCTTGGCGTCCACGATGAACGCCGCCCAGGCGACCTCGTTGCGAAGGGCGCGCCGCAACGCGTCGATCAGCAGGAATTCGCCCAGCCTTCGCCCCCGGGCGTCGAGGGAGACGGCAAGCCGCCCGAGCCGGATGGCGGGGACGCTCGGGTATCGGGGCATCTTCGACCGCAGCTCGGACGGGACCCGGTCGATGGGAACTCCGGCCATGGACAGGGAGTAGTACCCGAGCACGCGGGAGTCCTCGCCAAGGACGACGTACACGGCCGCGAACCCGCGGCGAGCATCCTGGGACGCCTGCTGTCGCAGGTATCGGTCGAGTGCCTCGACGCCGCAAGCGAAGGCACTGCGGTCTACGTGCCGGTCGAGGAGTTCGACGTGCCAGTGCCGGACGTGGCCGCTGCCGGTCACGATCCCGCCCTCTTCCGGTAGGCGCGAGCGGCCGAGCGCAGTTTCGCAGAGGGTGCGGGCGGACTTGCAAGCGCATTGGCGAAGGCGATCTGGTCCCGACGCGTGAGTTCAAGGACATCCTGCTCGCGCAGGACCTGATGGGCTGCCGCGGCGACCGTGGACACGATGAAGTCGGTCAGGCTCTGACCGCGCAGAGCCGCTGCGCGGACGAAGACATCCTTCAGTTCCGCGGGAACGCGGGCCTCCAGGCGCTCGCTACGACGACCGTTGGCAGTGGTGAGCGCCATGGCCGCCCCTCCGTCCAAGTCGACACCAATGTACGGCCGTCTGCCGTACATCGTCAAGTGGCCTGCGTCGATGCACCAGGGACCGCGGCCGGACGGCGGTCGAACCGGCGTCCTGCGATCCCCGCGATCCCCGCGATCCCCAGGAGGGCCACGAGGAGCAGCCCGGGGAGCGCCGCTGCGCCGGTGGGGACGGCGGCCCCGGCGCCTGCGACGCCGGCCGGCGCCGCGCACCCCGAGCCGGCCGCGCCTCGCCCGGCTCCGCTGAAGTCGGCCGCGGGGTCGTGGATGCTGCACAAACGCAACAGGGCACCCGGCCCGCCTGGCCTGCCGGGAGCACTCCGCGCTGTCGCCCGGCCCGCACGGTAGGCGGTCCCGAACGACACCCGTCGAGATTCGTACCCCACGCCCCGGACCCCGGCAGGCCCCAGGGGCATCGATCGGAGGGGGGCGCGGCTCGCCCCCCTGCCCGCCGCCCCGCGTTGCGGGGCGCGGGCCACCCCCCTTGCGCGGCCGCCTTGCGGCCGCCGAGCGCGCCGCGCCACAGCGCGGATCGCTCGTCGGAAGCGGCCGTTGACCCCGCCCCGGGGACGTCGCTATCCTCGTCATCGGGTCGCGAACGATCTCCGGAGGTTCTTCATGCCGTCCGACCTGCGCCGCGAGCGCGACCGCATCCGAAGCGAGCGACGCCGCCAGGCGGTCCTGGACGCGGCCGCGCGGGTGTTCGTCCGGCAGGGCTTCCACCGCACGCTGATCTCCGACATCGCGGCCGAGGCCAAGGTCGGGCAGGGGACGTTCTACCGCCACTTCCCCGACAAGCCGGCCGTGTTCCGGGCCGTGTTCGACCGGTTCGCCGAGTCCCTGTTCGCGGGCTTCGCCGGGATGAGCGCCCGCCTGCCCCGGGACGCCCGCGAGTACCGCGACATGTCCGTGGCCGCCATCCGCGAGCTGGCCAAGGGGCTGGAGCGGAACCGGGAGCTGGCGCTCATGCTGCTCCGGGAGGCCCCGACCGTGGACCCCGCGCTCCAGGAGCGGGTGGACTCCCTTCACGACGCCTTCGTGGACCTCGCCCGCGGCTACCTCGACCACGCCGTGGCCGAGGGGTTCGCCCGGCCCTGCGACACCCGCCTGGTGGCGGCCGCGATCGTCGGGCTCGGCGTCGCCATGGCGCACCGGTGGTGGATCGGCCGGATCCCCGGCGCCTCCCTCGACCACATGATCGAGGAGCTGGTGGACCTCGTGTTCCACGGCCTGTCGCGCTGAACCCGCCCCCCGCATTCCCGCCCCGTGCTCCCCGCACCCGTACCCGCACCCGTACCCGCACCCGTACCC
>VGRB01000010.1 GCA_016875475.1 Deltaproteobacteria bacterium | reverse complement strand
CCGATCGCGGACGTCGAGCCGGCGTACCTGCGCCGCCCCGAGGCCGAGGTCAACCTGATGAAGGCGAGGGCCTCGCAGGGCTGAACGGCGCCGGGCCGCCCACTGCGAGTTCGCGGTAGAATCGCGGCGGCCCAAGCCGAGGTGCCCGATGCGGCGGTCACTCCTCGCTGTCTCGCTCGCGCTCCCCATCCAGGCGCTCGCGGCGGATCCGCCCCCCGGCGGGCCCCCGCCCGCCACGGCGCCCGCCACGGCGCCCGCGACCGCCGCGGCGCCCGCGACCGCCGCGGGGCCTGCGGCCGCACCGGCCGCGCCGGCCGCGCCGGCCGCCGCACCCGGCGACGATGGGCGGTTGAAGGCGCTGGTCGAGAAGACCGGGCTGAAGGCCGTGGCGCTCGACGACACGGGGGAGTCGTTCGGGGTGCCCTTCGAGCCGCGCGCCACCAAGGGCAGGAAGACCTGGGTCGTCGCGGTGCAGTACGCGAACCCGGCGTCGCGGAAGTTCGTGCTGGTGTTCGCGGTCATGCTGAAGCTCGCGGACGCGGACGAGGCGCCGAAGCGGCTGCTCAAGGCCGCGATGGAGTACAACAACCGCGTGCCCGGGTCGAAGCTCGCCTGGAACAGGAAGGACGGGACCCTCGACGTGCAGTACGAGATCCCGGCCCACCTCGCGACGCCCGAGGTCGTCGCGTGGGCCGTCAACGACGTGGCCGCGACCTGCGACGACCACCACGACCGCTTCGCCGAGCTGGCGGCCGAGTAGCCGAGCCTGCGGCCGAACAGCCGAGCCTGCGGCCGACCAGCCGAGCCTGCGGCCGACCAGCCGAGCTGGCGGCCGAACAGCCGAGCCTGCGGCCGAACAGCCGAGCCTGCGGCCGAACAGCCGAGCCTGCGGCCGAACAGCCGAGCCGGCGGCCGAACAGCCGAGCCGGCGGCCGAACAGCCGAGCCTGCGGCCGAACAGCCGAGCCTGCGGCCGAACAGCCGAGCCTGCGGCCGACCAGCCGAGCCTGCGGCCGAACAGCCGAGCCGGCGGCCGAACAGCCGAGCCTGCGGCCGACCAGCCGAGCTGGCGGCCGAACAGACGCTCGACGCGTCCCGGACCCTGACCGCGGAGCCGAGCCCGCCCATCCTGTTCGACGCCGGGCTCGACGCCGGGCTCGACGCCGGGCTCGACGCCGGGCTCGACGCCGGGCTCGGCGCCGGGCTCGGCGCCGGGCCCCGGTGGCTCGCACGCACGTTCGCCGAGAAGCACGGGCTCCCGGCAGGCCCCAGGGGCATCGATCGGAGGGGGGCGCGGCTCGCCCTCCTGCCCGCCGCCCCGCGTTGCGGGGCGCGGGCCACCCCCCTTGCGCGCCCGCCTTGCGGGCGCGGAGCGCGCCGCGCCACGGCGCGGATCGCTCCAAGTCATACCCCCTGGCGACCCGTTCTGATACCATCGCGCCCGGCTTTTGACCCGGGTGCCCGAGATGCCCGAAGACGACCAGCAGAGCAGTCGCGGTGCGGCGGTCCCGTTCGCGGACCTGGAGTTCTACAAATCCCTCGGTATGAAGAGCGGCCTGGAGATCCACCGGCAGCTCGACACCGAGCGCAAGCTGTTCTGCAAGTGCCCGGCGGTCCGGACGTATTCGGACCACTTCGACGCGGAGCTGCTGCGCCACATGCGGCCGACCCTGTCGGAGCTGGGGGAGTACGACCCGACCGCGCTGATGGAATTCAAGACGAAGAAGGAGATCATCTACCGGCTCGCCCGCGACACGGTCTGCACCTACGAGATGGACGACGCGCCGCCGTTCGGCCTCAACCGCGACGCGCTGGACCGCGCGCTCGTGCTCGGCGTGATGCTGAACCTCTCGCTCGTGGACGAGCTGCACATCGCGCGCAAGCAGTACCTGGACGGGTCCATCCCGACCGGATTCCAGCGCACGACCATCGTCGGCGTGGACGGGTTTCTGATGTGCCGCGGACGCCGGATCGGCGTGCGGCAGCTCGGGCTCGAGGAGGACGCCTGCCGCGAGGTGTCGGACAAGGGCCACCTCCGGACCTACATGACGGACCGGCTGTCGATCCCGCTGATCGAGGTCGTGACCGAGGCCGACATGCGGACGCCGGCCGAGGTCGCCTTCGTCGCGGGGGTCATCCAGCGCCTGTGCCACCTGTCTGGCGTCGTGCGGACGGGACTCGGCAAGGTGCGCCAGGACGTGAACGTGTCGATCGCGGGCGGGTCGCGCGTCGAGATCAAGGGCGTGCCGCGCATCCGGCAGATCCCGGCGCTCGTGCACTGGGAGGCATTGCGGCAGCGCGCGCTGCTCGAGGTGCGCGACCTGTGCAAGGCACGGGGGCTCGACGCGGGCGCGTTCGCCGAGGACCTGGACGTGACCGAGCACGCGCGCCGCTTCTCCCACCCGCTGTTCGCGGGCATCTCGCGGGGGGGCAAGGCGCACGCGGTGGTGCTGCGCAACGCCGCGGGGATCCTGGCCTATCCGACCGGGCCGAGGCGCACGTTCGGGCACGAGGTGTCGGACCGGCTGCGCGTGGTCGCGTGCGTCGACCGCATGCCCAACCTGGCGCACTCGGACGACCCGGACTGCTTCGGGCTGTCGGGCCTGTTCGAGGCGGTGCGGCGGCAGACCGGCGCGACCTGCGGCGACGCGGTCGTGGTGACGGCGGGTCCCGGTCGCGACATGCCGACCGCGGTCGGCGAGATCCGGCTCCGGCTGTGCGAGGCGCTTTCCGGCGTGCCGCGCGAGACCCGCAAGGCGCTGCCGGGCGGCGCCACGTGCTTCGAGCGGCTGCTGCCCGGGCCGGACCGGATGTACCCGGACACGGACCTGCCGCCGATCGTGCTCGGGCAGGCGGACTTCGAGCGGGCGCGGGGGCGGGCGCCGGGCGCGCTGTGGGACAAGGAGGCGGGGTACGCCGCTGCCGGGCTGTCGGTCGAGCAGACCGAGCGCCTGATGACCACCGACCGCTTCCGGCTGTTCGACGCGGCCGCGCCGCGGGTGCGCCTCCGCGCGAGCGTGCTCGCGTACCTGCTGCTGGACTGGCTGACGGCCCTGTCGCGGGCCGGGATCGACACGAGGCCCGCGGACGCGGACCTGCTCGCGCGGCTGTTCGGCGGCGAGGATGCGGGCACGATGCGCCAGCGGGACGCGGCGGCCGCGCTGTCCGCGGCGCTCGGCCACGTGCCGGGCTGGGTCGGCAAGGCGGGGGGGAAGGGGCAGGCACAGGGACAGGGGCAGGCGGGTACGGGCTCGGGTACGGGTGCGGGTGCGCGAGTGACTTCCGGGGTTGACCCGGTCGAGGTGCGGACGTGACTACGGCACCGGATCATCCTGACAGATTCAAGGGTTACAGGGGCGACGGGCGGGCCGCGCTGGAGCGGTTCGGGACGGGCGTGTGGGACGTGGTGGACGTGGAGTCGTCGCACGGCCGCTTCCACGGGCTCATCCTGCCGCGCAGCGAGACCGCGGACGAGCACCACCTCGTGCTGAAGCTCGACACCGGCTACAACGTGGGTGTGGCCGCGCGATCCGTCACGGCCGTCGAGGTCGTGGGAAGGCGCGAGGCCCACTACAAGATCCCGGAGAAGGAGTTCCCGAGCGACGCGGGCAAGCCGAACGTGAAGCTGTTCGGCACGGGCGGGACCATCGCGTCGCGGCTCGACTACCGGACCGGCGCGGTCATCCCGGCCTTCTCCCCGGGCGAGCTGTACGGGTCCGTGCCGGAGCTTGCGGACATCTGCAACCTCAAGACCGAGAAGCTGTACGCGGTGTTCTCGGAGAACATGGGCCCCGAGCAGTACATCGGGGTCGCCGGTGCGGTCGCGCGCGAGATCGAGAACGGCGTGGACGGGATCGTGATCGGGCACGGAACCGACACGATGCACCACACCGCGGGGATCCTGTCCTTCATGATCCAGGACCCGCCGGTGCCGATCGTGATGGTCGGGTCGCAGCGCTCCAGCGACCGGCCGTCGTCGGACGCGGCGTTGAACCTGATCCACGCGACGAAGACGGCGGGGCACTCGGACATCGCCGAGGTCATGGTCTGCATGTTCGGGCCGACGTCGGACGAGTACGGCCTGCTGCACCGGGGCACGCGCGTCCGCAAGATGCACTCGTCGTACAGATCCACGTTCCGCACGATCAGCGACATCCCGGTCGCGCTCGTGTCGAAGGACGAGATCCGGCCCCTGCGGCAGGACTACCGGCGCCGCAGGACCGACCGGAAGGTCAAGCTGGACGCGGTCTATGACGATCGCGTGACCATCCTCTACTACTACCCCGGCATGAAGCCCCCCCTCGTCGATTCGCTGGTCGAGAACGGCTACAAGGGGATCGTGATCGCGGGGACGGGCCTGGGCCACGTCAACAAGCCGCTCTACCCCGCATTCAAGCGCGCGATCGCGGCGGGCGTCCACGTGTTCATGACCGTGCAGACGCTCTGGGGCTACACCCAGATGTACGTCTACGACACCGGCCGCGACCTGATGGAGCTGGGCATCGTGCCCGCGGGCAACATGCTGCCCGAGGTCGCGCTCATGAAGCTCGGCTGGACGCTCGCGCACACCACCGACCGGGAGGAGGTGAAGCGCCTGATGCTGACCTCCGTCGCGGGCGAGATCACCGAGCGCGAGCCCCCGGACGCGTACCTCGTCTACCAGGGCGGGCTGCCCGAGATCGAGGCATACGTCAAGAAACACCGGATGTAGGCCCCGCATGACCCCCGTCGAAGCCACGGCCGTCACGTTCGCCGCCTCGCTCGTCGCGGGCGCGTTCGGGGCGATGCTCGGCCTCGGCGGCGGGCTCATCGTGGTCCCGGTCCTGACGCTCGCGATGGGCGTGGACATCCGCCACGCGATCGGCGCATCGATCGTGTCGGTCATCGCGACCTCCTCCGGCGCGGCCGCGGCCTACCTGCGCGATCGCTGGACCAACCTGCGCGTCGCCATGTTCCTGGAGGTCGGGACGACCGCGGGCGCGGTCTCGGGCGCGCTGCTCGCCGGGGTCGTGCCGCCCGGATGGCTGTTTTCCGCGTTCGGTCTGATCCTGGCCGCCTCGGCCGCCGCGATGCTCCGGCGAGGGGACGGGGAGGACGCGAGAACGGTCCCCCCCGACCGGGTCGCGGACCGCCTCGGCCTGCACGGCACGCACCCGGACGGCGCGGGCGGCGAGACGGCGTACCGGGTGGCGCGGCCGCTGCCCGCGCTCGGGCTGATGTACGGCGCCGGCGTCCTGTCCGGCCTCTTCGGGATCGGGTCCGGGATCGTGAAGGTCCCGGCCATGGACCTCCTGATGGGCATGCCGCTGAAGGCGTCGACGGCCACGTCGAACTTCATGATCGGGGTCACGGCCGCGACCGGCGCGTCCGTCTACTTCTTCCGCGGCGACATCGACCCGTTCGTGGCCGCGCCGGTGGCCGCGGGCGTGCTTGGCGGGGCCGCCGTCGGGTCGCGCCTGCTCGCGCGCGTGCCGACAGGTGCGCTCCGCGTGGCGTTCGTGGCGGTGCTCGCGATCGCGGCCGCCCGCATGGTCTGGCAGGGGGTGGCGGGATGAGCGAGCGGACCGCGACCGCACTCGAGGACGTCCTCGCCCGGGTGCTCCGGTGGGGCGTGGTCGCGAGCGTCGCGCTGATCGCGGCCGGGACCGCCGCGGCGTTCGCGGGCGACGCGGCCTGGGGCCTGCACCCCGGGGCCGCGGCGCCTCCGCCCGACCTCCCCGGCATCCTGGCCGGCGTGGCCGCGATGCGGGGCGACGCCTGGATCCGGCTCGGGCTGCTCGTCCTGATCGCGACGCCGGTCCTGCGGGTCGCGGTCTCGGCCGCGGCGTTCGCCGCGAGGCGGGAGCGGCTGTGGACGGCGATCGCGCTGTTCGTGCTCGCCGTGCTCGTCGCATCGTCGTTCCTCGGCGCCGCCGCGGGTTGACGCATCCATCATTGACACCTCCTCGTCAATCGCATATTTCGACGCATAGAAGCATTTTGCGGAGGCCGCCGTGGCCCGCACCGGAGCCCCGGGAGCCCGCGAAGAACCTCGCCTGCCGCGGCGGCTGCGGCTGCCGATCGCGATGGCGGCGCTGCTGGCCGCCGCACCCGCGCCCGCCCGGGCGCAGGAGCTGCTCACGCTGCCCGCGGCCATCCGGACCGCGCTCGGCGAGAACCCGTCGCTCGCGGCGTCCCACGAGGCGGTCGAGGCGGCGGACGGGCGGATCGGGCAGGCGGTCGCCGGCTTCCTGCCGCAGGTCGCGGTCACTGCGACGTACCGCCGCTCGACCCAGAACAGCGCCTCCCCCCCGTGGATCAGCATCCCGGAAGGCTCCCCGAGCACGCTGAAGAGCGCCTTCGCGCGCGAGCCGACGAACGTCTCGTACGACAACCTCGCCGCGACGATCTCCCTCAACCAGACGATATGGGACTTCGGCAGGACGCTCGGCGCGTACCGCTCGGCGAAGGCGTCCCGGCACGCGTCCGAGTCCGACCTCGCGGCCGCGGCGGACGCGGTCCGGCTGGACGTGATCTCCGCCTACTTCGGCGTCCTCGCGGGGGAGGCGGGCATGGCGGCGGCCGGGGAGGTGAGGCGCCAGATGGAGCGACACCTCGACCTCGCGAAGGCCCAGGTCGCGGTCGGCCTCCGCCAGCGGATCGACGTGACCCGCGCGGAGTCGGACCTCGCCACGGCCGACCTCGGGCTCGTCCGGGCACGGAACGCCGTGCGCCTCGCGCGCGTCGGCCTGCTGGCCGCGATGGGGGTCGAAGCCGGGCCCGAGTTCAAGGTCGAGAAGCCCGCGGCCCCGGCCGAGCCCGCGGCCCCGGACGACGCGGCGGCGGTCTCCGCGGCGCTCGACAAGCGCCCGGAATACAAGGCGTTGAGGGACCGCGCAGCTGCGGCCGAGGCCGCCGCCACCACCGCGAAGTCGGGCTGGCTCCCGACGCTCGGCGCGAACGCGAGCTACGGGCACTCCGGCTACAGGTTCTCGGACCTCCCGTACAACTGGGCCGTCGGCCTGAGCCTGACCTGGACGGCGTTCGACGGCCTGCGCACGTACCACGCCGGCCGAGAGGCCGAGGCGAACGCGCGCGCCGCGGCCGCGCAGCTCCGGGTGCTCGAGGTCTCGATCCGGACGGAGGTCGAGTCCGCCGTGCTGGCCCACGCGGAGGCGCGGGAGAGCCTCGCGCCCGCCCGCGCGCTCGTCGCGTCGGCCACGGAGACGCTGGCGCTGGCCGAGGGCCGCTACCAGGCGGGGACCGGGAACATCGTCGAGGTGGCGGACGCCCAGGCCGTCTATTCCGGGGCGCGCACGGGACTCATCCGGGCCGAGTACGACGTCGAGACCGCGAGGGCGCGGCTGCTGAAGGCGACCGGCGACCTCGGCCGGGCATACGGAGACTGACCATGCGGAGGCACGCGGGCGTCGTGAGGCGTGCGGTCGCGGTGTCGATCGGGGGGGGGCGCGCCGTGCGCGGCGGGCACGTCGTGCGGCAGCCCTGAGGGGCCTACTCCGCCCACCGTGACGGATCCAGCACCACGTCGCAGTCGATGAAGCGCGCGCCCGAGGCGTTGCGGAAGGGGGAGAAGCAGTACTCGATCACGGTCGCGAGGTCCGAAGCGCGGAGCGCGTCCGGCCGGTGCGCCGGGTGGAAGCCGTCCCGCCAGGAGTAGGTGCCGTCCGGCACCGCGGCAGACCACAGGTCCCAGTTCGGGAAGGTCTCGTACGCGCTGACGGACTGGGCGTGGAAGCGCATCACGAGGCGCGCCTCGTCACCGGTCAGCGGCAGGCCGACCGCGGCCGCGCGGAGCAGCCAGGTCGCGTTGTCGCGGTCCCAGCCCGGGTCCTTGCGGCCGGGCTCGTCCGCGCCCGGGTCGCGGTAGGTCTCGAACCGGGTCGCGAGCCCGCGCACGAGCGGCTCGGCCACGCCCGCGTGCCCGTTCGTCAGCGCGAGCAGCGCGGCCGCCAGGTGGAAGTGGACCACGATGTCGTAGTTGAAGTAGTGCCCCGCGCCGGCGAACCGGTCGTACAGGCTCCCCTGCCCGGATCCGCACTCGACGCCGTGCGGCTCGCCGTAGCCGAGCAGCGCGGTCGCGAGCCGCGCGTCGCACTCCGCGTCCGGGAACAGGTCCACGTAGGCGGTCAGGCTCGCGAGGTCCTGGTCCTCCGGCACGTACGCCTTCCCCGCCGCGTCCTTGGTCCGGACCTTCCACCCCGAATCCACGATGTCGCGCGCGCTCCTCCGGAGCAGGTCGAGCGCCTCCGCGGCCGCGTCGCGCACGCCCGGGTCCGGCGCGAGCTCGACCACGTAGGGGAGCCACGCGGCCACGCGCCACCAGTATGGCAGGTCGTCCTTGGAGCGCTTGTTCGTGACCCAGACGTCGCCCCACGTCGGGTTGTGCTCGTAGCGGAACCGGTCCGCGTTCCAGCCCTCGTAGGGGAAGTGGAACTCCGTGTAGTCCACGGCCTTCCTCCGGCCGCCGGGCAGGACGAAGGCGTGGTTCCGGCCGATCACGTTGCGCGCCATCAGGAAGTCGACGGGGTCCGCGGCGTGACGTCCGCAGCCGCGTCCGGGTCCGTGACCGAGTCGGCGATCGCGTCGGCGATCACGTCCGGGGCCGGGTCGGCCGAAGCGTCGCTCCCCGTGTCCGCCCCCCCGCCCGTCCCCGCGCACGCGAGCGCAACGGCGGCCGCCGCGATTGCCGCGATCCGGACCCGCGCGCCCGTCCCGCCCGACAGCCGGTCGGCGAGCGCGAGCGGCTCGTTCACCCGGTCGAGCACGAGGACGTTCGCCCGGTCGGTCGGGCCGTCGCGGTAGTTCAGGGGGCAGTGGTCGAGCCGCCCGTCCGCCAGGATGGCGAGCCCGTGCGTCCGGCAGATGAGCGGCCGCGCCGGATAGACCACGCATTGCCTGCGGCGCGGGTGGAGCATCGCGCAATGCCGGCCCGATTCCGCGCGCCGGGCCGCGGCGGCGCGCGTGCGGGGGGGAAGGGCCGCGAACGCCGCGGCGATTCGTTCGGCCTCGACCGGGAAGACCGAGAGGTCCACCCGGCAGCACCCGTCGCACCGCGGGCCGCACGCGATCGCGCCGGGACGCGCGGCGGCGGCGTCGCGGAAGAAGGCGTCCACCCTGGCGTACAGCGGGTCGAGCATGCGTCCTCACCTCGGAATGGCCGCGCGCGGGCTACAATCACCCGCGGACGAGCGGGAGTATACCCTGGCAGCATCCACGACCTTCGCCGTCTTCGCCCTGCTCGTCCTCGCGCTCGCGGCCCCGGCGGCGGCAGGGCCACGGGCCGACGACCCCGCCTCTCTCGCGCGCGAGGCCATCGCAGCGGCCGCGAAGGCGCGCGGGCTCGAGCCGAAGACGCCGCTCAGGACCGACGTGGCGCGACGCGACGACATCGAGAGATACGTGTCGAGGCGCATCGACGAGACCGGCGCCCGCTCCGAGTTCGCGGTGACCTCGGCCGTGCTCGCGGCGTTCGGCGTCGTCCCCGCCGGTTACGACGTCGAGGCGCTCGTCCGGCGCATCGCGCGCGAGCAGATCGCGGGCTACTACGACCCCGAGAGGAAGACCCTGTTCGTCGCGGACTGGATCCCCGCCTTCCTCCAGCGCCCGACGCTCGTGCACGAGGTCACGCACGCTCTCCAGGACCAGCACTTCGGGCTCGCACGCTTCATGAAGCCGCTGAAGGGGTGCTCCGAGCCGTCCGCGGCCGTCGCGGCGCTGGTGGAGGGCGACGCGACCGCGGTCATGCTCGACGCGATCGCGGGCGAGCCGATCCGGGGGGACGACGGCGCGCGGCTGGTCTCGGTCATGGAGAAGCTCAACTCGATCCTCTCGCTCGCGAGCGGGTTCGCGGGCGTGCCGCGGGTCCTGCGCGAGACGCTGTTCTTCCCGTACATGGGGGGGGTACGGATGGTCCTCCTGACGCGACGCGACGACTGGAAGGCCGTGGACGCGCTCTACGCGGACCCGCCGGTCTCGACCGAGCAGGTGCTGCACCCGGAGAGGCTCGCGGGCGCCCGTCGCGACGCCCCGCACGACGTGCGATTCCCCTCCCCCGCTCCGGGACCGGGATGGACGCGCGTCGGGACCGACCAGGTCGGCGAGCTGGGCCTCCGGCTCGTGCTGGAGGAGACGCTTCCGAAGGACGAGGCGGCGCGCGCGGCCGAGGGCTGGGACGGCGACCGCCTGGTCGCGTGGCGGCGCGGCGCGGCCGGGCCCGTGGCCGTCGTCTGGGCGAGCGTGTGGGACTCCGCGGCGGACGCGGCCGAGGCCGAGGCGGCCCTGCGCAGGACGAGCGCGCCGCCGGTCGCGATCGAGCGCCGGGACGCGACCATCGCCGGCGTGTGGGGCGACCGGTCCGTGGACGCCGCCCGGCTGATCGGCGCGGCGTGGGGCGGGCTGAAGACGCGCGAGCTTCCGACCTGGGACGACTGGCGCAGGGCGTGCAGGTAGTCCGCCGGGGCGATCCCGCGCTTGACTTGCCCCCAAGAACCTCTTAGAATTCCGCCGCTTTTCAACCCTGGTGGATCCGATGAGCCGCCTCGTGCCGAACGCCCCCGTGCTCCTCCTCGCGCTCGCGCTCTCGGGCGCGGTCGCGTGCGACCCCGCCGCCACGTCGTCACAAGCCGGGCTCGGCCCGGGCGACTACGTCAAGGGCGAGGGGGGCAAGGCGGACGCCAGCGTGATCGCGACCGTGCTCGACTTCGAGTTCGACGGCGTGCTGGTCACCGACTTCGCATGGGACGCGAAGCGGGTCATCCAGGACCAGCTCCTCTACACGATCGGGCACCTGAACGGGGACAAGTCGGTCGGGCGGCTCGACCGGGTGGACCTCTCGAACGTCGTGACCGCGACCGACCCGGACGGGCGAAAGCGCGTGACCTACCACGCCCGGATGCCGGTCGCGTGGGGCAGCAAGACGAACCTGCCGGCGAAGTACGCCTTCACGCTGCCGCTCGACGTGTCCTACGAGGGGCAGCGCAAGTTCACGGAGAAGTACAAGGACGCGTGCGTGGACTGGGGCGCGCACGACGTGGACTCGGGGAGCATGTGGTACTACTACCGCCCCGCCCGCGGCGGCTGCGCGCTCGCGGACGCGGACGTGGTGAGGGTCGAGGCCGCCGTGGCCGTCAGCGCGGTCAACACGACCGGCAAGTACCCGGAATACCACAAGGTCTGGGAGGACCAGACGCTCCGCGTCGTGGCGGTCTTCGGCAAGTACGAGGACGGCGCGACCTCGCCCGGCGATGCGGGCATCGCCGCATACGACGAGTTCGTGGCCGCGACCCGCGCCCGGCTCGCGCAGCTCCAGCTCCGGACCACGCCGGAGACGGTGCCGCAGGACCCCGGCGTGCAGGTCCCGGACGTCGAGTTCCACGCGACGCTTGCCGACGGCCGCACCGTGATCGTGAACGCGCTGCTGGTGGACAACGTGGCGGGCGCGACGGCCGCGTTCTACGACCGGTACGAGGCCCTTTCCACGCGCGCCGACCTGATCGCTTACAACGGCCATGCCGGGCTCGGCCAGAACGTGCGCGCGCTCGCGAAGCGCGGCGTGTGGACCGCGGGCCAGTACGTGATCGTGTTCATGAACGGCTGCGACACCTTCGCCTACGTGGACGGGTCGCTCGCCGAAACCCGCGCCGCGGTGAACCCCGACGACCCGGAGGGCTCGCGCTACCTCGACTTCGTGGTCAACGCCATGCCCGCGTACTTCGCGTCGGACTCCGAGGCGACGCTCGCGATCGTGGACGGCCTGCTCGCCTACGCAACGCCGCGGACGTACGAGGTCATCTTCAAGGGCATCGACCCGCACCAGGTCGTGCTCGTGACCGGCGAGCAGGACAACGTCTACCATCCGGGCTACGGCGAGGACGGCACGCCGACCGACGGGACCGAGGCGTGGACCGGGCTGCTCGACGAGGGCACGGTCGCGGCCGACGAGGAGCGCCGGTTCGAGACCCCCGCGCTCGCCGCGGGCGCCTACGTGTTCGAGATCTCGGGGCAGGGCGACGCGGACCTCTACGTGCGCGTCGGTTCGGCCCCGACCGAGACGCTCTACGACTGCCGCCCCTACCGCACCGGGTCCGACGAGACCTGCGAGGTGGACCTGACGACGCCCGCGGTCGTGCACGTCATGGTGCGCGGCTGGGCCGATTCGTCGACCTACGTGCTGCTGGGCTCCGTACGGCAGTAGGGAGGAGCCGGGGCCTACAACGCCTTCAGCCCCTTCCGCGCGGCGTCGATCAGCGGACGAGCGGACAACGGCGCGCCGACCGCGCCCCGCATCCAGGCGTCCGGCGTCACGCGGCCCTGCACGCACATGCGCTCCATCTCGGCCGCCAGGCCCTTTCCCTCGACGAACTGCTCGATCTGGGCGTGGATCAGGTGCCCGATCGGGTAGTCCGGCAGGTAGAGCCCCGCCGAGATCATGTGGCTGTAGATCGCGAGCAGCGGCGAGTCGCGCACGCCCAGCACGGGCGCGTAGTAGCGGTTCCAGATCGCGGTGGCCTCGGCCACGACCGCGTCCCGGAGCTGCGCCGGCGTCGCGTCCGGGTGGTCGTACATCCAGTGCCACACGGCCATGTCGAGCAGGCCGACGCCGGAGATCTCGAACGTCATCCAGAACGCGTCCACCGCGCGCAGGGCCTTGGTCCGCTCGTCCGCCTTGCCGAGCCCGAGCACGTCGAGGTCCCGGTCCTGGAACAGGAAGGCGAACGCCTCGGTGAACGCGGTGTTCGGCACCCCCGCGAGCAGGGTGCGGTCCACGCGGTTCAGCGAGAACACCTGCTCGACGCAGTGCCCCAGCTCGTGCAGGGCGATGTTGTAGCCCTTGTAGTCCATGCCGCCCTTCGGCACGCGGGTCCTCAGGTGCGCGTTGTCGGACCGCATGCCCGCGCCCATCGCGTGCCCCGCCCCGCGGGAGGCGTCGACGTCGATCTTCGACGCCAGGAAGTCGGCGTTCTCCTTGGAGAACCCGAGCCGCCCCAGGACCCCGGCCACGTCCGCCTGGAACGCGGCGATGTCCGGGTAGCGGGCGCGCACCGCCCGGTCGCGCTCGGGCTCGGGGATCGCGCCGCGCGCCTTGAACCCGTCGTACCAGATGTCGAACGCCTCGAGCGGGCGGCCCACGCGCTTCCGGACATGCTTCGCCACGTCACCGGCGACGGGGTCGGTCAGGACCGCGACGAGCAGCGCCCGCACGGTCTCCTCGGGGATCTCGCGCTCGAGGTCGAACTTGCGCGAGACGTGCGTCGGGAACGCCGGGGAGTGGGGGTCGATCCCCCGCTCGGCCCGGAACACCTCCAGGAGCTGCGCGAACCGCCGGTCGGGCTCGCGCGCCGCGTCCGCGGGCTTCCCGTCGGTCGTGGTCACGCGGTTTGCGACCGGGTCCCAGAGCACGTCCGTGTTGTCGATCGCCGCGGCCGGGATCTCCTGGCGGACTATGCGCTCCATCACCTTCAGGATCAGGCGCTGGCCCTCGAGCCCGTTCGGGTCGCCGTACAGCCCCTTCAGGTGGTCGCGCAGCCCCCAGTGGCTGATCAGCCGGAGCCCCTCGGGGAACGGCTTGATGCCGTCCGCGGTCACGACGCGGTCCATCCGGACGTTGTAGCGCGCGATGTAGTCGTCGGCCGCGGCGTAGGCCCGCGTCGCGGCCGCGCGCACCTCGCCCGGGACCCGGATCGAGAACGCACCCGTCAGCCGCGCCTCGGCGAGCCCCCTGCGCGACGGCGTGGCCCGGGCCAGCTCGCCGGCCGGGTACAGCCGGAAGTTCAGGAGGATCGCGAACGCCACGCGCGTGCGGAACGCGTCCTCGACCAGGTGGTCGAACGGGTTCAGCGCGGCGAACAGCAGGTCGGACGGCAGCTCGGGCTCGATCGCGAGGTCGGTCGCCTCGCGGAGCGCGCGCGAGAGCGCGACGTTGTGCCCGATCACGGCCTCCATGTCGCGCTCCACCCGGGCGAGCATCGCGTCGAGCAGGGCGCCCTCCGGCACGAACTGCGCCCGGCAGAACGAGACGAAGGTCTCCGGCGTCCCGTCCTCCGCGCGCCAGTACGTCGCCACCTGCCGCGCGCCCTGGCGCGCCCTGGCCTCGGCCGCAGCGCCGTGATCCGCCACGATCGCGGCCACCGCCGCGTCGATCCGGTCGTCTCCGATCACCCGGGCCTCCTTCGCGCCCGCGGTCGCCGACACGAGCGCGATCGCGAACGACGCGAGAATACGGTTCATGGGAATCCTCCGCGTGGGGGAAAGACGTCCCCGGGGATCACGGGGCCGACGAGCAGCACCTGATGCCGACCTCGGGGAACCGCGAGGCGGGAGCGGCGGAGTCGCGGGCGCCTGCCTTCAGATCGGCGGCCGCCTGGGTCCGCCAGCCCGCGCCGCGCACGACGCGCTCGGTCGCGTCCGCCGGCTGCCAGGCCGAGCCGTCCGCCGGCGCCCCGTCGTAGCCGGCCCGGTACCTGTCGGCGACCCATTCCTTCACGTTCCCGATCATGTCCAGCGGACCGTACGCGCTCGCCCCGGCCGGGACCGTCCCGACCGCCGCGGTACCCGCTCCGTCGCACCCCGGCGCGTCGCCCGGCCCGTCCCACACCGCGAAGGAGCAGTCGGGGAACTCGTCGCCCCAGGGATACTGGGTGTTGCCCGGGCCCCGGGCCGCCTTCTCCCACTCCGCCTCGGTGCACAGCCGCCTGCCGACCGTGTCGCAGTACTGGAAGGCCTCGAACCACTCGACGCAGTTGATCGGGTGGCCCTCGCGGCCCGGCTGGTCGAGATTGCACCTCGAGTCGCCGTCCACGACCGGGGTCCCGCACCCGGGGCAGTTCGCCTTCCAGTCCGCGACCGTCACCTCGCGCTCGTCGATCCGGAACTCCTTCACCGTGACCTCGCGGATCGGCTGCGCGTCGTCGCACCCGTCGCCCGTGCACCCCATCTGGAACGGCCCGGCCGGCACCCTGCACGCGCCCCCGGTGCAGACGGGCTGGGGCGGGACGTCGGCCGGAAGGTCGGCCGGCAGTTCAGCGGGCGACTCGTCGGTTCCGGCGGCCTCGACGGGCGCGTCCGCGACCTCGGCAGGGGACTCGTCGGGAGCGGCGTCCGGCGTCACGGCATCCGGCGCGGCCGAATCGGGCGTCGCGGTGTCGGGCACGGCGGTGTCCGGCGCGGTGATGTCCGGCGCGGGCCCGGGGTCCGGCGCGGGCCCGGGGTCCGTCTCGACCGCGGCGTCCTCCCCGGCCGTGTCCGTCCTCGGCAGGTCGGACTTCGACTTCAGCGGCTCGAGCGTGCAGCCCGCGAGCAGCGCCGCCAGCACGACCGGCACGGCCAGCACCAGGGAACCGAACACGCGCATGGTGCCCCCCAAACCCCGGAGCGGAGTGCATCCTATCACGGACTACGGGGCGGGGCCCGTCCGGCGCCCGCTTCTGACAGTCCGGTGCCCGCGCGGCACCTCACTTCTGAGGTTGCCGCCCAAGTTGCAGTGACTACTGCGGAAGAAACATTTCTGCGCGCTGGGGAACCTTCGGGGGGTATCCGGCGACTGATGGATGGACGCACGGTTCGCGAAAGCCGGGTGTCCGAGGGGCCGTTGACGGGGAGGAACGCCATGTCCGCGTCGCGTCGAGTCGCCGTGTTGTCGCTGTCCCTGCTCGTGTCCGTCGCCTGCAATTGGGGGGGGGCGGGGAAGCCTCCGGACCCGCACCGGTGCTGGGTCCGCGGGCATCGGTTGAATCGGCGCTCGCCGTGCCGCACCCCTGCCTCGAGGGAGGCCACCCCGGGGACTGCGTCTCGCCCGCCTGCGCGCTCGCCTCGTTCATCGGGGTCCGGCAGATCCCGCCAGCCGGGGATGGTCTGCGAGCCACTCGCGGACAGCGGGGTGCTTGTGGGTTGCGTAGTTGTCGCAGACCACGTGAACGGCCTTGTACTTCGGTACCTGCCGTTCGAGCGTCTTCAGGAAAGCCAGCCACTCCGCGTGCGTGTGCCGTGCCTTGCACCTGCCGGTGACGACGCCGGTCAGCACGTTCAACGCGGCAAACAGCGTGGTGGTGCCGTGGCGCTTGTAATCGTGCGTCATCGTGCCCGCCCGCCCCTTCTTGATCGGCAAGCCCGGCTGCGTCCGGTCCAGCGCCTGGATCTGGCTCTTCTCGTCCGCCGAGAACACGACCGCGTTCTCCGGCGGGTTCAGGTGGAGGCCGACGATATCTTCGAGCTTCCCGGCGAATCTCGGGTCGTTGCTCAGCTTGAACGCCTCCACCCGGTGCGGCTTGAGACCGTGCGAGCGCCAGATTCGTCCGATCGTCGATTCGCTCAACCCCGACGCGTTCGCCATCGTGGAGCGACTCCACTGCGTCCGTCCGGGCGGCAACTTCTCCGTGGTCGAGGCCACGATCCCGGCGATCCGCTCGGCCGTGAGCGTCGGCGTCCTTCCTCGGCCTGGAAGGTCCTTCAGGAGTCCCTCAACTCCCTTCTCGACGAAGCGCCGCCGCCACCGCCCGACGCCCCTCTGCGTCATCCCCACCTGACGGGCAATCGCTTTGTTCTGCTCGCCCCTGCTGGCCAGGAGAACCACCCGCGCGCGCCGGACCGTCCGTTGCGGCGTGCCCCCAGCGCGAACCAGGCCCTCAAGTTGCGACCGCTGCGCTTCCGTCAGTTCCACGACAACCGCCCGACGCATGCCCCCTCCAGGCTGCCACCAGGGGCATTGCACCATAATGACCCCCAATTGCGGCGGGGTACACCAGGCGCGGTCGCCGACGAAGTGAAAGAGCGTGTGGTCGAGGTGTGCCGTGGCGATTACGACGGCCTTGCGATCGACTTCCGCACCGGGGGCGCCCGACGACTTCTTGGAATACACGACCGTGGAGATCATGGGGCGCGATCCGAACGGCGCAGGGGTGCTGGGGCTGGACAACACCGTCGGCAAGGACACCGGCAACCTGCGCCTGGACGACCTGCTGGGAGGATACAACGCGGCCGGCGAGGACGCGGGCTTCTACGCCTACGGGGGGGGCTTCGTCGACTCGTTTCGCGCCTTCTCGCCGACCATCAACCCGACCGGAGACATGACGGCGCCCGAGTTCGATGCGATATTCGGGCCTTTCATGCCGGACGCGGGAGAGACGCCGGTCGGGGAGCGAGAATGGCACGACGGCGGGCGTGACGACGCCATCGCATCGGCGGTCCGCCCGATGGGGAATCAGGTTCTTGCACGCCGGTCTCGCCGTCGTCTCGCCGCTGCGCCCGGCAAAGGCGGGGGGAGAGGTGTCGTAGCCGGCGTTCCGGCCGTAGGCGTAGGTGCCTGCGCCCTCGCGCGCATTCCCGCCTGGAACTCGCGGTGTACCTGCTTGCCCCATGATCGTCCCATCCTTGACCCGCCCGATCCCAGGCGCAATAATGAAAACGTCAGGCAGCGGGGCCGAGGCCCCGGGGCGAGGAATCGTGACCAGACAGTTGACCGCGATCATCGAGCGCGAAGGCGACGGCTACGTCGCTCTCTGTCCGGAGTTGGACGTCGGGAGTCAGGGCGACACCGTTGAGGACGCGCGTCGGAACCTCGTCGAAGCCGTGACGCTGTTCCTCGAGTGCGCCGACCCGACCGAAGTGGAAGAACGCCTGCACTCAGAGGTCTTCATAACGCACCTTGAGGTCGCCGTTGGGTAGGCTCCGCGTCCTTTCCGGAAGAGACGTGTGCGTGCTGCTGGCGGGCCATGGCTTCGTGGAGGTCCCGCGGCGTGGCAGCCACGTCGTCATGCAGAAGCGGACGGAAGGCTCCACGATCACCGTGCCGGTTCCGGACCACCGCGAGATCCGCATCGGGACGCTCCAGTCGATCATCCGGCAGTCCATGCTTCCGAGGGCTCTTTTCGAGCACGATGAGTGACCTTTGAGACCGGTTCGCGCCCCTGATCGGACTACGGCGCGCCAGCAGCGCCGGTGCGCGGCTTCACCGGCTCCTTCAGCGCGATCACGCACTCCAGGTAGTCGGCGGCCTTGAGCAGCGGGTAGTCGCTCTTGACCTGGGGGCTCGGGTCGGCGCGGATGACCTGGTCGGCGGTGCCCATCCTGCGGTCGCACTCGAGCACCCTGGCGGCCAGGGCCTTGTTCGGCGGCGTGTATTCGCCCGACAGCTTCGACAGGTGGTGCGCCAGGTCTTCCTCGCGGAACCCGACCGGGGGCTCCTCGCCAGGGGCCGGCGGGATGGCGATGTCCGGGACCACGCCCGTCACCTGCAGGGTCCGGCCCGACGGCGCGTAGTAGCGCGCCACGGTCAGCTTGATGTAGTAGTCGCGCCGCAGGAGCGGGTTCAGCAGCGTCTGCACCGACGCCTTGCCGAAGGTGCGCTCGCCGAGCACCAGGGCGCGCCCGTTCTCCTGGACCGCGCTGGCGAGGATCTCGGCCGCCGACGCTGCCGTCGTCGACACCCTGGACGCCATCGACCTCGGGGCCCTGGTCCACGGCTGCGAGGTCCGCGAGCCCCTGGCCGAGCGCATCCTGGGCCGCGATGAACGAGGCGAGCGCGCAGGCGGGCGAGACGCAGTTCCCGGGGTGGCCGCCTTCGAGGCAGGGGTGCGGCACGGCGAGCGCCGATTCAACCGATGCCCGCGGACCCGGCACCGGTGCGGGTCCGGAGGCTTCCCCCCCCCCAGTTGCAGGCCACGGACACGGGCAGGGACAGGGAAAGCGACAGCACGGCGGCTCGACGTGACGCGGACAGGACGTTCCTCCCCGTTGCTCGACCCCCGGACACCCGACCTGGCGCGAACTCCACGCTTCCGTCTATTGGTCGCCGGATACCCCCCGAAAGCCCCCCGATTGGTTTGTCCGGAATTCGACAGTACTCGCGTGGACTTGGGGGGCTACATCAGAAGTAGCCGTCGCCGCGGGGCCCGAGAGGGCCGCCAGGCCGCGATAGGCAGTGGCGTCCTTGCATGGGGCCGAGCCGGGCGGCAGGAACCGATAGGCCCCAGAATAAACGCCAGGGGCGCCCGTCCAATCGGCCGGGTGCTCGGCGGAGGTGCGTCATGGCGCGCTCGATCGTTCGGACCGTGGCGGTGCTGGCGGGGCTGGTCGCGCTCGCGTTCGCGGCGGTGCTGTTCGCGCCCGGCGACGCGGCCGCGCAGGAGGTCCGGATCATCGCGGCGGACGGGAAGCTCGCGGAGACGGGTCGCGTCGGCGAGATGCGCGTGCGTCCCGGCCAGGTGGTCTCGCTGACCGCGGACGAGGTCTGGCGCGACGGCGACGGTCGGGTCGAGTACGCCTACCGCGACGTGGAGGACTTCGTCTGGTCCGCGGACGACGCGGAGACGGACGTCTGCGACCCGGACACGGACTGCCGCGAGCGCTCGAACTTCGAGGTGACCGACTACGGCGTCAACTTCTACGTCCCGTGGGAGGCGCCCGACCGGGTGACGGTCACGGTGCGCTCGAAGTACGGCCCGGGCATCGACCGGGTGTCGCTCTCGGTGGAGCGGCCGCAGGCGGAGTCGCTCGAGGACCAGTACCTGGAAGGGCAGGGCCACTGGGTCGATGTCGGCGGCACGCGCGCGTTCGTGCCGGTCACCTACGAGGAGGACTGGGCGCCCTACCGGCACGGCTACTGGTACTGGACCTCGTACGGCTGGACCTGGTACTCGTACGACCCCTGGGGCTACGTGACCGACCACTGCGGCCACTGGCGGCACTCGTGGCTCTACGGCTGGGTCTGGATCCCGGACCCGGTCTGCACGTGGCGGCCCCACGTGGTGACCTTCTTCTTCGGCGCCGGCTGGATCGGCTGGTACCCCTACGACTCCGGCTGGGCGCACGGGTACCGGCACGGCTACCGCCACGGGTTCGACGACGGGTACTGGACGGGCTGGAACGTCGCGCACGCCGGGCGGCACGACCGCTGGCGGCCGGGCTGGACCGTGGTGAACGACGGCGACTTCTACGTGCCCGGCGGCCGGCGGGGCGGGCACGGGCACCCGCCGGCTGGGGCGCACGGTCAGCCCCCGGCCCGGGCGCACGGTCAGCCCCCGGCCCGGGCGCACGAGCAGCCACCGGCGCGCGGCGGCGGCGTGTCGTACGCCGCGCACGACATCTCGCGGGTGCGGCACGTGGACGCGGCCGCGAACCGGAAGAAGTTCGAGGACGCGATCCGGGGCGGCAGCCACGGCCCGGTGCCGGGCGGCGGGCAGGACCCGAAGCGCGGCGGCGAGTGGTACGCGGCCAGGACCGGCACGCGCCCGATCGAGACGAAGATGAAGCCTGCCTGGGACGAGACCCAGGGCGGGCCCGGCGGCCGCGACGGCCGCGACGGCCGCGACGGCCGCGACGGCCGCGGCGGCCGCGGCGGCCGGTTCATGGAGCCCGAGGACCCGCCGCACGAGACCCCGGCCGGGTACCGCGACGCGCGGAAGAGCGCCATCGAGAAGACCCTCGGCCGCGACGCGAAGGTCCCGGGCGTGCGCGCGCCGATCGGCCGCGACGTCCGCGGTCCCGCGCTCGCGGGCCGGACTCCCGACGCGGGCCGGACTCCCGACGCGGGCCGGACTCCCGACGCCGGGCGGACTCCGGACGCCGGGCGGACTCCGGACGCCGGGCGGACTCCGGACGCCGGGCGCGACCCGCGCGGCGACGGCACGACCCGGACCGACGGGGGCCGCTCCGGCCGGGGCGCAGCGCTCGCCCCGATGGAGTTCGGGCGGCCGAGCGTGGAGCGCCGCACGTGGACGCCGAAGGGCCTCCGCTCCCCGGGCGGCGAGCGGCGCGACCCCGGCGGCACGATCGGACGCGGCCGGACCCCGGACGCGGGCCGCTCCACGGACCCCGGCCGCACGACGGGCCCGGGCCGCACGACGGACCCGGGCCGCACTGACGTCGGCACGCCGGCGGTGCCCGGCGCCGAGCGCGACGCCGGAACCGGCCGGAACCTCGGCAGGATCGAGAACCGCGCGACCCCGAAGGAATGGAAGGTCAGCCCGGTCCGGCCGCAGATCCCGAAGGACGGGGACCGCACCGGGAGCGGCGCGCGCCCTGAGGTCGGCCGCGATGCCCGCGCCGGTACGTGGCACCAGGTGCCGCGGGTCGCTCCGGCGCCGGACGCGAGCCGGTTCGAGCCCGTGGTCCGGCAGCCGGTCGAGTCGCCGCGCTCCACGCCGCGGGTCGCCCCGGCGCCCGAGACGAACCGGTTCGAGCCCGTGGTCCGGCAGCCGGTCGAGTCGCCGCGCGCCACGCCGCGGGTCGCCCCGGCGCCCGAGACGAACCGGTGGGAGCCCGTGGTCCGGCAGCCGGTCGAGTCGCCGCGCGCCACGCCGCGGGTCGACGCGCCCCGGAACGCGACCCCGCGCGTCGAGACCCGGCCGACCATGCCCGAGGTCCGCAACCCCGCGACCGTGCGGCCGCAGGCCGTGCCCTCGCGGCCCTCGACCCCGAGCCGCAGGGACTCGGACGACGACCGCGGCCGCTCGCCGGGCGGGTCGTTCGGGTCGGGCGGGGGCTCGTCCGGGTCGTCCGCGTCGACCTGGACCCCGCCGAAGCCGAGCGTGTCCGCTCCACGCTCCTCCGCCCCGTCGTTCGGGGGCTTCGGCCGCGGCGGCGGATCCGGCGGTGGCGGGGGCCACTCCCCATCGCCGGGGCGGCGGCGGTAGTGCCCGTACCCGAGCGCGGGGAAGTAGAAGCCCCACCCGCCGGGTTCCTGGCCGAAGACGTCGCCCTGATGCACGCCGGTGAGACGCGCCGCGCCGCTGCGCGGGCGACGTCTTCTACATCCGTGAGAGGAACCCGGCGGGGGAACGGAACAGGGTCTCCCGGAAGGGATCCTGCGTGGGTGCTGCGCGGATGAAGCGCGGATGAAGCGCGGACGCGCGGGCGACGTCTTCTACATCCGTGAGAGGAACCCGGCGGGGGAACGGAACAGGGTCTCCCGGAAGGGATCCTGCGTGGGTGCTGCGCGGATGAAGCGCGGATGAAGCGCGGATGAAGCGGATGCCACGCGGTGCGGCGCGGAGGGCCGCGCAGACCCGACCTTCCCCGCCAACCGCCCAAGGTGCTATACTGCCGCCCGGTTCTCGGCCGGGGACGGGATGGCGTTCGCTCTGCCCAAGCCCTTCGGGAAGTACCTGCTGATCAAGCGGATCGCCGTGGGCGGCATGGCCGAGATCTACCAGGCCAAGTCCCGCGGCGCCGAGGGCTTCCAGCGCGACGTGGTCATCAAGCTCATCCTGCCGTCGTACTCGGAGGACGAGGCGTTCGTCACGATGTTCATCGACGAGGCGCGGATCGCGGCGCGCCTGCACCACGCGAACATCGTGCAGATATTCGACTTCGACAAGCTCGAGGACAGCTACTACATCGCGATGGAGTTCGTGGAGGGGCGCGACCTGCGCAAGGTCATGGACCGCGCGCTGAAGGTCGGCAGGAAGATCCCCCACCTCCTCGCGGTCCACGCGGCCGCCGAGATCGCCGCGGGCCTGAAGTACGCGCACACCCGGAAGGGGGAGGACGGCCGGCCGCTCGACATCATCCACCGCGACGTCAGCCCCCACAACATCCTGGTCTCGTTCGGCGGCGACGTGAAGATCACGGACTTCGGGATCGCGAAGGCCGCGGCCCGGTCCACCAAGACGCGCGCCGGCACCGTCAAGGGCAAGTGCGCCTACATGTCCCCCGAGCAGGCGCGCGGAAAGCCGCTCGACGGCCGCTCGGACATGTTCGCGGTCTGCTCGATCCTGTGGGAGATGCTGACCGGCCGCCGCGCGTTCGACGGCGACACTGACTTCGAGATCCTGAACAACGTGCTCAACCAGAACGTGCCCCCGCCGTCGCTGTTCGCGTCGGTGCCGCGCGAGCTGGACGCGATCGTGCTGAAGGGCCTGCGCAAGGAGAAGGAGGAGCGCTACGCCGACATGGCGGCGCTCGAGAAGGACCTGCGCGGCTACGGGTTCAAGCACGCGGCCGACCTCGACGAGCTGTCGCTCGGACCGTACCTGCAGGAGCTGTTCGCGGCCGAGATCGCCGAGGGCAACCAGGCCGAGATCGCGGCCGCGATGAGCACGCCGTCCGCGAGCCGGGCCGCCGGATCGGCCCCGAAGCCCGCGCCGGCTCCGGTTCCGCCGGCCGCGCGCGAGCCGACCGGGGGCGGCACCCTGCTGATCTCCGACGACATGCGACCGACGCCTCCGGCCGCGGCCACGGACGCGGACGCGGCGACGCTCCCGCTCGATGGCAGGCCCCCGAAGACGATGCCCGTGGGGATGCTCCAGAAGGAGCTGGAGCAGATCCTCGACTCGCGGACCGAGGCGGCCGCGCGGGCCGGGGCCAGCAGCGACCGTCTGTTCCGCGCGGGGTCCGCGTCGAGCGACCGCCTGGCCGCGAGGGCCGCGGCGACCTCGTCCAGCGACCGGCTCGGCGCGCCGGCGGACGCGGATCAGCCGACGATGGCGATCCCGGTGGAGGAGGCCGAGCGCGTGCGCGCCGCGGCCATGGGCGCCGCCGCCGCCGCCTCGGCGGACGACGAGGTCGTCTCGACCGGCAGGATCAGGATCGCGACCGGCTCGCGCCAGGTCCCCGCGGCGAAGAAGCCGGGCGCGGTCGTGTGGGGCGTCATGGGCGTCCTGCTGATCGGCGCGGTCGGCGCTGGCGGGTATCTCGTGCACGCGATGAGCGGCGACGGCGGCGCCGCGAAGCCGGCCGGCGGCGGGACCGTGGTGGTAGCCGCGCCGGACGTGCCCGCGGCCGCTCCGGACACGGGCGCCGTGGCCGCGGCCCCCGACCCGGGCCAGGCCCAGCCCGAGGCGAAGGCGGCGCCCGCGACGTGCGCGGTCGAGTTCGACGTCACCCCCGCGTCGGCCACGGTCAAGGTCGACGGCGACGTGGTCCCGCTCGCGGACGGGAAGCGCGCGATCGCGGCGAAGTACAAGGTGGGGGACGAGGTCTCGCTCGTCGTCACCGCGCCGGGCCACCGCGAGCACTCCGCCCGGGTCATCCTCGACGAGCCGAAGGAGGTGCTGGTCGTCAAGCTCGACCCGCTCCCCAAGGCGCCGTCCGAGTCCGGCTTCGTGACCATCAACGCCCGGCCGTGGGCCGACGTGTTCTTCCGCGGCCGCAAGGTCGGCACGACCCCGGTGCGGAGCCTCGAGGTCCCGACGGGCCGCCAGACGTTCACCCTCAAGAACGCCACCACCACCCGGTCGGTCACCGTCGTCGTCGAGAAGGGTCGGACCTCCGTGCCCCCCGTCGTGGACATGTGAACCCGAAGGCCGACAAGCCCGTCTCCCGCACCCGCCTCTGGTCGTACAGGCTCGTCGCCGCCGCCATCCCGCTCGTCGTGATCGGGCTGGTCGAGGGCGGCCTGAGGCTCGGGGGGTACGGGTACGAGACCGGCTTCTGGGTCCGCGACCCGGCCGGCCGCGGCCTCGTCTCGAACGAGCGGTTCTCGTGGCGCTACCTCGGCCCGGTCCTGGCGCGCGCGCCGGTCGAGACGCTGCTCGCCGCCCCGAAGCCCGCCGGGACCGTGCGGGTCGTGGTCCTGGGCGAGTCCGCCGCCCGCGGCATCCCCGACCCGATGGGCGCGTGGGGCCCCGGGCGGATCCTCGAGGTGATGCTCTCGAAGACCCGGCCGGGCACTCGGTTCGATGTGGTCAACGCCGCGGTCACCGCGGTCAACTCGCACGCGATGCTCGACGCGGCCCGCGACGCCGTCGCGATCGCGCCCGACGTGTTCGTCGTCTATGCGGGCAACAACGAGGTGGTCGGGCCGTTCGGGCCGGGCTCCGTGTTCCAGGGCGGCGCCGCCCCGGCCCGGCTGCTCGTGCGCGCCTCGGTCGCCCTGCGCTCCCTCCGGCTCGGCCAGCTCGCGGACGACCTCGCGCGCAGGCTCGCGACCGCCGGCGAGCCCGGACGGTGGGGCGGGATGGGCATGTTCGTCGGCCGGAACGTCGCGTTCGACGACCCGCGCATGGAGCGGGTCTACGCGTCGTTCCGCGAGAACCTCCGCGGCGTGTGCGACGCGGCGCGCGATGCCGGGGCCGCCGTCGTGCTCGTCACGGTCGCGACCAGCCTCGCGGACGGCGGGCCGTTCGCGTCCGGGCACCGCCCGGGCCTGGACGCGGACGCGACCGCCCGGTTCGACGCGGCCGTCGAGGCCGGCCGGCTCGCGGCCGACCGTGGCGACAACGACGACGCGCTCGCCCGCTTCGCCTCGGCCGAGGCGATCGATCCGTCGCACGCGGACCTCCAGTACCGGATCGGCCGCCTGCTGCTCCGGTCGGGCCGGAAGGACGAGGCGGCGCGCCGGTTCGTGCTCGCTCGCGACCTTGACGCGCTCCGGTTCCGCGCGGACTCGCGGCTGAACGGGATCGTCCGCGAGGTGGCGGCGGAGCGGGCGGGCGATCGGGTCTCGCTCGCGGACGCGGCCGCGGTGTTCGACCCGCTGGCCGCGGTGCCGGGGTCCGGGCTGCTCTGGGAGCACGTCCACCTGACCTTCGACGGGAAGTACCTGCTCGCGCGCACAATCCTCGGCCCCCTGGACGAGGCGCTCCCGGCGAACGTGCGCGCTGTGCCGCGGGGCGGCCTGCCGTCGATCGAGGAGTGCGGTGAGGCGCTCGCCCACACGCTGCCGGACCGGTTCAAGGGCGCCTCGGACATGGCGGAGATGACCGCGGCTCCGCCGTTCGACCGGCGGTCCGACCACGCGGAGCAGCGTGCCGCGCTCCTCGGCCAGGTCGAGAAGCTGGCCGCGGCGCGCACGCCCGTGGCCATGGCCGAGGCGCTCGATGCCTACGCCCGGGCGATCCGCGGGCGGCCCGACGACTGGATCCTCCGCGCGAACCGCGTGCTCCTGCCCCCGACCCCCGGCGACGCGCCCGAGGTCGAGGCGCACGCGCGTTTCCTGATTGCGAACGCCCCGTTCGCGGCCCCGTGGCACCTGGCGCTTGCGGACGCGCTCGGCCGGCAGGGGCGGTTCGCCGAGGCCGAGGCCGCGGCCCGCGAGGGGCTCCGGCTGGATCCGGGCGTCAAGGACGGCCACATCCACCTCGCGCTGGTCCTGGAGTCGGCGGGCCGGACGGCCGAGGCGGTCGAGGCGTACCGCGCCGCGACGCGCGCGGACCCGGGCTCGGCGCAGGCGTGGAACGACCTCGGGGCCTCGCTCGCCTCGTCGGGGGACCGGGCCGCCGGGATCGACGCGCTGAACGAGGCCATCCGGCTCGCGCCGGGCATGGCCGAGGCCTGGTTCAACCTGGGCCGCGCGCTCGAGGCGGACCGCCGCCCGGCCGAGGCCCGGCGCGCGCTCCGGCAGGCGCTCGACGTGGCGCCGTGGAACGTCAGGGCCGCGCTCGCGCTGGCCGACCACGCGCGCCGGGAGGGCCGTCCGTCCGAGGCGCTCGACCTGTGCGCCCGCGCCGCCGGCGCCGGGTCGGATCCGGGCGCCCATTCCGCCCTCGCTCGCGCGCTGACCGAGGTCGGGCAGCCCGGCCTCGGCCTGCGGGCCCTCCGCCGGGCGCGCGACCTGGCCCCGCCCGACTCGCCGGTCGAGCAGGAGCGACGGCGGCACAATGGGCTCGTCGCGCGCATCGAGGAAGCCTCGTCCAGGGAGCGCGAGGCGGTCGCCTCGGCGCCCTCGGACCCCGGGGCGCACGCGAGGCTCGCCGCGGCCCTGGAGGCGGCGGGCCGCCACGGCGAGGCTTCGGCGTCGTGGCGCGACGCGATCCGGGGGGGGGGGGGGATCGAGCCCAGGCTCCGGCTCGCGGCCCTGGCCGCGACGAGTCCCGATCCCGCGGCTTACGACCCGGGCGCGGCCCTGGTATGGGCGGAGGAGGCCGCGGCGCTCGCGGGCGCGCCCGCCCCCGGCGGGGTGTCGGACGTGCTGGCGACCGCGCTCGCCGCGGCGGGTCGGGTCGAGGAGGCGGCCGAGGCGGCCGATCGGGCCTACCTGGCGGCCCTGGCCGGCCGGGGGCCCGCCGAGGACATCGGGTGGCGGGCGGACCTCTTCCGGCGTGGGGAGGCGTACCGGCTGCCCGCCGTGGCCCCGTGATACCATGCGGTCGCCTTCGCGGAGGTCCAGTGGATGACCCGGCCGCTCACGGTCCTGCTGGCGCTGGCCTTCTCCTCCCCGCTCGCCGCGAAGACGGTGTTCGCGCCCGGGGCGGACCCGGACCTCGACGCGAAGATGGCGAGGCACACGCGCGCCTTCTACGCGCTATCGGCCCGGCCGTTCGGGGTGGGCCTGACCGCGGAGTACCCGGACGACGCGACGCTCGCGCTCATCCGGCAGTTCCTGGCGGCCGATGCGGGCGACGACCCGAAGGCCGCGGTCGGGAAGCACGCCTTCGAGCTGGTTTCGAGGTACGAGGGGCCGGCCGGGATCGGGCTCCGGGGCGGCGGGGCCGTGCCCGGGACCGCGTTCCGGTACATGGCGCTGAAGGCCGAGGGCGCGCCCGAGGCGGCGCTCGCCGCGGCGCGCCGGGACGTGGTGCGCGCGCTCGAGACGGTCCACGTGGTTCACGTGATCACCGGGATCCCGCAGGGCATGGCGCGCGGGGTGTGGCGGTACCGCCCGGAGGACGCAGGCGACCCGCCGGTCCCGGGCGACGTCCCGACCCTGGTCCCGCTCTTCGACGGGCAGGGCAACCCGCTGCCGCCGGACCCGAAGACGAACGGCACGGACCGGGCGGACAACTCGGGCGGGGTCCTGCCCGCGGACACGTGGTACTGGCAGGACTCGTGCTCCAAGGACCAGCTCGTCGGGTGGGTCGCGGCCATGGCGACCCTGTACGACGCCGCGCTCGCCGACCCCGCCATCGACCAGGCGCTCGTCGAAGCGATCCGCAAGGACGCGTGCGAGGTGTCGGCCGGGTTTCGCGAGCGCCACGACTTCGTCGCGATGGACGGGAACACGTACGGATACGACCTCGTGATCATGGACCCGGACGGCCGGCCGACCAAGCACCACGACCTGAACCCGGCGATCATCGACGGGCAGATCTACCTGCCCCCGGACGAGCCGCAGACGAACGTGTTCAACCTCGTGATGGCGCTCGGGATCATGAAGGGGCTGTACCACGTCTGCGGCGACGAGGCGTCCGAGGCGTTCCTGTACGACGAGATGATGAGGCGGCGCGGCTACCTCGACGCGGTGCCGGACGGCCCCGGCGGCGGGGACGGGGTCGACTACGTCTACGTGGGGGTCAAGACCAACTTCTCGAACGTGAACATGATCGCGATCGCGCTGTTCCTGAACCTCTGGTTCGAGGCGGACGACGCGGTCGCGGCACGCGTGCGCGCCTACATGCAGCACGGCTGGTGGGACCGGAAGGGCGTCAGGCAGGCGGCGCGGCGGGCGAAGCAGCCGTACTTCCACGCGTTCTGGCTCGCGACGACCGACGCCGGGACCGACCCCGCGATCGCTGCCGAGGCCGCGTCGCTGTTGAAGGCGTTCACGCTCGACCCGTACGTGAGCGCGGAGCGGATCAACTGCGACGAGGCGGAGCTTGCGAAGCGCGAGTGCGTCGCGGTGGACGGCAAGACCGTGATCAAGGTCAGCAAGGACAGGAACCGCGGCGACTGGCCGATCGCTGAGGAGCCGCTCGACCCGTCGATCCGGCCGCCGTCCAATTTCGACGCGCGGACCGACCCGTTCGAGGTCAACGGCGGGGGCGGTCGCGGCCTGAACCCGGGCGGCGACCTGCACGCGGCGTACTGGCTGCTCCGCTGGCTGCCGGAGCGCGCGCCGGGCGGGACGGCGCGGTCGCCGAACGCGCGGGCGCACCGGCCGGTCTACGACGAGCCAGGGCCGGAGCCGGGACCGGAGGGGGCGGGGGATGTACCGTTGCAGGACACTCCCGCCGTGGCGGACCCGGCGGCCGGGGGCGGGAGCGGAGGCGGTTGCGCCGCGGGCGCGGCGGGCGGGGCGGCTGCGCTGCCCTTTCTGCTCGCGCCGTGCTTCTTCCGCCTACGCAAGCGTTGTCGCGAGAGCCATTGAACCCGGGGGTAGGTTCCGGGTACTATACTTCGGCCTTCGGTGCGGGGTGACCCAAGATGAAGCACGTCCTCGGATCCTTCGGCGCGGCGATCGCGTGCGCCGTCGTGGCGCTCGCGCCGGCCTCCTGCGGCGGGGGCAGCGGCGGCGGAGGGAACCCGTCGACGGACTTCGGGAAGATGGACGGGACGTGCTTCTACGGCAACTGCGAGGACGTGGACGACCCCGACGCGACCGTCGAGGAGGACGGGGAGAGCCCGGAGGAGGGCGGCAAGCCCGACGTCCCGGCGCCCCCGCCGGTCGAGAACCCCGAGCTGGTGCTGAAGATCACGGGCCCGACCGGGGCCGGTTTCGCGTCCACGCCGGGCGCGCAGATATCGCTGTCCGGCGTCGTGTTCGGCCGGTACGCGAGCATCACCTGGATGAACGAGAAGACGGGCGAGAGCCGCGACGCGGGCGGGACCGCGCCCTACTGGCAGACCGAGTCGATCGGCGTGGCGCCGTTCGAGCCGAACCGGATCCGCGTCACCGCGGTGGGCGAGAACGAGACGGTGTCCGACACCATCGTCGTCATGTACAACCCCGGCTTCTACTTCCCCTACCCGGTCGATGTGAAGCCTCCGTCCGTGTTCGCCGGCGACACGTCGAGGGTTCACGTCACGATGACCCTCGGCGCGTTCGGCAGCATGGTCGGGGACAAGCTGCGGCTGCAGCAGGTCGACGCCGCCGGCAACCCGGTCAAGGAGCACGGCCAGATGACCGACGACGGCGACGTGACCACCCACGGCGACGAGGTCGAGGGCGACGGCGTCTACTCGACCCAGGTCAGCGTCACGTGCAGCACGCCCGGGCCGATCTACCTGCGCGTGGGCGCGACCGCGAAGAACTTCGACGGGTCGCAGTTCGACGCGTGGTCCGCCCCGGTGCCGGTGGACTGCGTGGCGCGGCTGACCGAATCGACCTGCATGGCGCACCAGGCCACGCTGAAGGCCGCCCGGCAGGCGTACGAGGGGGCGGTCGGGAACGGGCTCGCCGCGGCGCGGCAGGCCGCGATCGACGCGCTGAAGGCCGACTCGTCCGTGACCGAGGTCGCGCAGGTCGCCGAGGCCGGCGGCATCTGGGCCGCGTTCGACGACGGCGTGCTCGGCGCGCTGAACCTGGCCGCCGAGGGCACGCGCGGCGGCGCGGGCGAGGGCGGGGGCGAGGCGGCGTGCGACGGCGGCACGGGCGCGATCGAGTCTGGCCTGCTCGCCGGCAAGATCCCGGTCCTGACGAAGGACACGCTGCTCCTGTCGCCGTTCATCTCGGAGTTCGGGAGCGACGACGAGGTCCAGCTCATCGGCGGGGTGGCTTCCCAGCTCTCGTGCCCGGCGTTCTTCTCGGTCAAGGGCCCGTACAACAACCAGGCGGCCGGGCTGTCCCAGTTCCGCAAGATGAGCCGTCACCC
>VGRB01000009.1 GCA_016875475.1 Deltaproteobacteria bacterium | reverse complement strand
GCCGCACCCGTACCCGAGCCCGGGCCCGGGCCCGCTCGCGAGCCCGTGCCCCGCCCCCCCGATCAGCGTGCCGGTCCCGACCGGCTCAGCGGCGAGTACAGCCACACCACGCGGCCGACGATCCGATCCTGCGGCACGGGGCCGAAGTAGCGGCTGTCGCGCGAGTTGTCCCGGTTGTCGCCGAGCACGAAGACGTGACCCTCCGGCACGTCGAACGCCACCGCTGCCCCCGGCTCGCCCGGCCGGGGCGGGCCCGCGAGCGCGGTCGCCGCCGACAGCCCGGGGTCGTCCGGGTCGGCAACGGGCCACTCGGGGAAATTGGAGCACACCGGCACGAGGCTCCCGGGCTCGAGGTGCTGGCTGACGAAGGCGACGCCGTCCAGCGTCTCGAGCTGGCGCACGCACGTGCACCCCATCAGCGTGGGGTCGTCGCACGGCGCCCGGCTGTCCATCGGCACGGTCGACACCGGCAGCCCGTTCAGCCAGAGCTGGTCCGCGAACAGGAAGACCCGGTCGCCGCCGATCGCTACGACGCGCTTCATCCGCTCGAGCCCGGGCTCGTCGTCGGAGGGCGACCGGAAGATGACCAGGTCCCCGCGACGCGGCGACGACGGGTGGAGGGTCGTGCCCGTGCCGGGGATCCCGGCCCCGTATTCGGCGCGGCTGACCAGCGCGTGATCGCCGTGCAGGATGGTCGGGACCATCGACCCGGTCGGGAACTCGTACAGGTCGATCGCGTGCCGCAGCGGGATCCCGGTAGCGAGCACCGCGGCCACGAGCAGCGCGGTGCCCGACGCGGCGGCGACCACGGCCCTTGGCAACGGGAGCGGGGCGGACGCGCGGATCGCCCGCACGGTGCCCGCGAACGACCACGCGCCCAGACCGACCAGCACCGCGACCGAGGCCACGGCGAGGGCCGCGGACCCCGCGACGAGCGCGCCGATGCCGACCAGGGGCGACGCGACCAGGGCCGACGCGGGACCGAGCCTGCGCCGCCCGTGCTCGAAGGCGAGGCGTCCGGGCTGCGGTCGGCCACCCGCGACACGGACGCCCACCCAGAGCGCCGCAAGGCCCACTCCCTCGAACAGGACCGCGGTCGCGGCCATGCCCCAGGCCACGGCGGCGATCGTCGCGTCGTGGACCCCGCCCTCCGCCGCAACCTCGCTGAATGCCAGCAGGACCGTCGAAGTCGGGACGACCCAGAGGAGCAGGACCAGGAGCCAGGTGAGCACGATCCGCCCGGCCATGGCGACACCTGGGAGGCGCCGCTGCCGCGCCCGGGGCCGATCTCCGGGCCGTCACGACCCTCCCCCAAACCATAACTCGTCGCGCGTGCGATTTCCTGCCCGGGCGCGGCCGGGCCGCGTCAAGGTGGCGTCCGCAGGTCTGCGGAAGCTCAGCGCGGCAAGGTTTCGAGTGCGGCGAGGGCCGAGTCGTCCGGCGACACGTGGAGCGGAGAGCCTGTCGCCGCGGACATCGCGCCGGCCGTGTCCTTCAGGCCGTGGCCTGACACGACGGCGACCACCCGGTCCGACGGGCGCAGGCCGCCGCGCGCCGAGAGGTCGAGCAGGCCGGCGAGCCCGGCGGCCCCGGCCGGCTCCGCGAACACGCCGAGGTCCGCCGCGAGGAGGCGCATGGCTTCGCGGATCCGGTCGTCCGTGACCGCGATCAGGGCGCCGCCGGTCGCGCGGGCCGCGCGGAGCGCCTTCACCTGGTCGCGCGGGATGCCGACCGAGATCGAGTCCGCGAACGTGGACGGCACCATCGGCTCGGGCGCGCCGGCACCCGCCTCGAACGCCCGCGCGAGCGGGTCCGCGCCCACGGCCTGCACGCCGACGAGGCGCGGCACCGACCGGACGAGGCCGGCGGCGGAGAGGTCCGTGAACGCCTTGTGCTGCGCGCCGAATACGCACCCGTCGCCGACGCCGACCGCGATCACGTCGGGGCCGGACCAGCCGAGCGCCTCGGCGATCTCGATCGCGCAGGTCTTCTTGCCCTCGGCCAGGAACGGGTTCGTCGCGGTGTTCCGCGAGTACCAGCCGAACCGCCGGACCGCCGAAGCGCACAGGTCGAACGCCTGGTCGTAGGTGCCGTCCACCATGACCACGGTCGCGCCCGCCAGCAGCATCTGCGAGACCTTCGGCGCGGGCGCGGTCCGCGGCACGAAGATCACGGCGCGAATCCCCATCGACGCGGCGATGGTCGCGAGCGAGGACGCGGCGTTGCCCGTGGAGGCGGCAGCGACGGTCGCGCACCCGATCGACGCCGCGTGCGCCAGCGCCACGGCGGTCGCCCGGTCCTTCATCGACGCGGACGGGTTCCGGCCGTCGTCCTTGACGAGCGCCGCGGCGACGCCGAGCCGGGCCGCGATCCGCGGCGCGTCGTAGAGCGGCGTGTCGCCGATCCGCAGGGGCGTCCTCGGGGCGCCGGGGGGCAGCGGCAGCAGCGCGGAGAGGCGGAAGATCCCCTCCCCGGGCGTGCCGAGGTCCGAGGGCCGGAGCCCCCCGGCGGGCAGGTCCAGGACCACGTCGAGCGTGCCGCGGAGGTCGCCGCACGCCGGACACGTCGAAGGCACGGCGGCCGGGGGCTGGACCGCGCCGCACGTCACGCAGCGGAGCGAGTGGGACGCCATCGCGATCACCAGCGGCGCCAGAGCGCGGCGGCGAGGCGGCGGGACTCCGCGGCCACCGCGGCCTCGTCGAGACCGGACGGGCGGCCGTCGGACAGGACCACGCGGCCGGACACGACGACCGTGCGGGGGCGGGCCGCGGGCAGCCCGAACACGACGTGCCCGGCCACGTTGTCCGCGGTCAGGGGCGTCGGCGGGTCGTAGTCCCAGACCACGACGTCGCCGGCCGCGCCGGTTTCGAGCACGCCCACGGGGCGGCCGAAGACGGCGGAGGCGATGCGCGGGTTGGTCGAGACGACCATGTCGTACGCCTGCATGAACATGCGGGTCGGGTCGCCGGTGCGCTGGCGCTGCGTGAAGATCTCGGCCCGCAGCTCCTCCAGGATGTCCGCGGTCATGCCGTCGCTGCCGAGTCCGACCGTGCAGCCGGCGTCGAGCAGCGCGGGGACGTCGGCCACGCCGACCGCGTTGTTCATGTTGGACTGCGGATTCGTGACCACGGTCGTACGCGAGGCGGCCAGCATCCCGACCTCCTCGGGCGTCACGTGGATGCAGTGCGCCGCGATTGACTTCGGGCCGAGCACGCCGAGGCGCGCCAGCCGGTCGGCGGACCCGAGGAAGCCGGCCTCGCGGGCCGCGATCACGTCCGCCTTGTCCTCCGCGCAGTGGACGTGGAACCCGGCCCCGCCGGCCGCGTCCACGCAGCGGCGCAGGGTGCGCTCGGACAGCGTGAAGGAGGCGTGCAGCCCGAACAGGCAGGCCAGGTCCGGGTCCGCGCGCCGGGGCAGCGAGCCGAGGAACTCGGCGTTCTCCGCGACGGACTCGTCCGCGTCCGCCTCGCCCCACCGGTCCGACACCTCGTACGCGAGGCAGGCGCGCAGGCCGACCTCGCGAACCGCGTCCGCAACGACCGAGAGGCTGCCGCGCGTAGCGCCGAACGACGCGTGGTGGTCGATGATGGTCGTCACGCCGGAGCGAAGGCAGCGCACCGCGGGGACCACCGCGGAGAGGCGGACGTCGTCGAGCGTCATGGCGCGATCGAGCCGCCACCACAGGTTCCGGAGGATCTCCGAGAAGTTGCGCGACGCCGCCGCCGCGATCCCGCAGGCGAACGTCGAGTACAGGTGCATGTGGGCGTTCACGAGGCCGGGGGTGACGACGCAGCCCTTCGCGTCGATCGTGACCAGGTCGTCCTCGGCAGCGGCGAGCCCCTCCACGTCGTCGGTCGAGCCGACCGCCTCAACGCGCCCGGCGCGGATCAGCACGGCCCCGCCGTGGATGGCGGTCCCGCGATCGCCGAAGGTCAGGACGAAGCCGTTCTTCACGAGCACGGCGGAATGGTCCTTCATGCACCCTACTCCCGTCGAGGCGCCGGGCACTGTACGCGCATCGGACGGCGGTGGCAAGTACGTGTCGCGGTCGTGCGCGCCGCGCCGTGACGCGGCGCGCTCCGCGGCCGCACGGCGGCCGCGCAAGGGGGGTGGCCCGCGCCCCGCAACGCGGGGCGGCGGGCAGGGGGGCGAGAGGACGTCCGATCGTCCCGGAATGACCGCGTTCCGGCGTTTCCTTGGCAGGCGTGCGCGGGCGGCCGTAGGATCCTCTTTGCCCCGTCACGAGGGTCTTGGGGGATGGAGCCGCTGGCCCCAGGGGACGCCGAGTCCCGGGATGTCCTGGACGTGTTCTGCTACCTCGCCTGCATGGGCCCCGACGCGTTCGAGCGGCCCCGGGCCGCCGACCTGCTGGGACTCGTCACGCCGGACAAGGCGAAGACGATCGCGTCCCTGGTGGACACGGACTCGCGACAGGCCGCGTCCCGCCGTGTCGGCGGGCTGCTGGCGGACCGGCTCTGCGCGCGGGGCGCGGGCTCGGGCCGGGCGGTCGGAGCGGTGCTGCCGTCGCTGCTGGACGCGGACGTCGAGGCGGGGTTCTCGGTCCTGAAGGCGCTCGCCGCGGCGGCGCCGCCGTCGGTCGCCCGCGATCTGTCGGACATGCTCCTGGCCCTGACCGTCGCCGAGGCCGGCGCCGCGTGCAGATCGCTAGGGGCCGATTCCGGATCCGCGGGCCAGGCCGCCGGCCCGGTGGCGCGCCTCCGGTACCTCGTGTCCGTGCTCGCGGCGCTCGACCTGGATGCCCCGGGGCGGGCGCGGCTGTTCCTCGCGCTGTCGCAGACCCTCGAGAACGCCGAGATCCTGCGCGCGGTCGTGCTGACCGCCATCTTCCCCGCCCGGTCCGACGAGGCGACCGCGGTCCTGACCGAGGGCAACGAGGACGCGGTGCGCGCGGTGCTCGAGGGCGCCGCGAGCCGCCCGCGCGGGAAGGCGGAGTTCTACGAGGCGTGCAAGGCGGTGATGTCGCTCGGGGTCCGGCGGGGACTGCCCGCGCTCGCGCGGGTCTACCGGCTGTTGTCCGCGCGTGCCGGCGCGGGAAACCTGCGTGCGATGAGTTCGATGGTGCGGGCAGCCGTGCTGCTGGCGCTCGAGGAGGCGGCGGCGAGCCGGCGCGGGCTCGCGTCGCAGCTCCCCGAGGGGGCCGAGCCGTGGACCCTGCACCTGCTGGCGCTGGTAGCTCCGGGCCTCAAGGAGCCCGGCCGGTCCGCCGTGTGCGAGTTCCTCATGGACGAGGCCGCGGCGCGCCTGCGGTCGTGCGCGGTGGACGACGGCGACGCGGACGCGTTCGTCCAGGCTGTGGTCGCGGCGGCCGTCCTGCACGCCGACCCGACCTCGATGGGCGCGAAGGCCCGCCGGATGGTGATGGACGCCGCGGCGGCCCTGCACGTTCGCGCGCAGGCCTGGGGCGCCGGCGCCGCGACGGTCGCGGGCGCCGCGACGACCGACGACTCCGCGCGCGTGTTCCGCAAGGTGGTGGGCGCGATCGCGTCCGAGTTCCGCAGGCGCGATGCGCTCGCGTCCTCGCTGGCCCCGGTGATGCCGTTCGTGGACGGGTTCGCCCCCGGGCGCCCGCCGGTCACCGGGACCGGCCTCGAGCAGGCCTGGGCCCCCTCTCCGATGTCCGTCCCCTCTCCTGCTCCGTGACACCCCCGCGGGGGCTTTTCCCGGTGCGTCACGCATCAACCGCCAGAGATTGCCATCATGTTTCGCTGTGTTATGCGATAGCCCTTGACATCTTGACGCACCGCGTTATATTTCTCAACGCAGGTACCGGTGACCCGAATGGAGGGTCCCGGGGGGTCCGCGTGAAGGACGCGGATCGGACGGAGAGGAGGAAGCCATGGTCAACAAGATCGGTTCCCAGGTCAAGGACATCCTGGACGGCTCGGCGGCGAAGCTGAAGGACCTCCGCGGGGAGGGGCTGAGGGTGGCCGGGAAGGTCCGCGACGAGGGCGTGAAGGTCGCCAAGCACGTGCGGGCCAAGGTCGACCGGACGACCGCGATGGGCACCCAGGTCGTGGGCGGGCTCGTGGCAGACCTCAGCGTCAAGGACCTCATCGACAGGTTCGGCGGCATGAAGCTGCCCGAGGTGGTCGAGAAGCTGAAGGGGTCCGACATCGCCCGGCACACCGACGCGATCCGCGCCGAGGTCCTGACCGCCCTGCGCATCCCGACCCGCGAGTCCGTGGACCGGCTGACCGCGTCCGTGGACAAGCTGGCCAAGGAGGTCACGGCGCTCAAGGGGCTGAAGGCCGAGGTCAAGAAGGTCGCCGACGACGTGAAGGCCGTGAAGGCCGACTCGAAGAAGCGGCCGGCCGCGCGGGCTTGACGCTACCCGAGCAGCCCCTTCAACCGTTCCTCGGATGCCTTCAGGACCTCGCGGTGCAGGCTGCCGCCCGCGGAGTCCATCGTGACCACCGCGGGGAAGTCCGCCACGTCGAGCACCCAGAACGCCTCGGGCGCCCCGAACTCGTCGAGCATCAGGACTTCCCTGACCCGCCTGACGCACGCGGCGAGCAGCGTCCCGGCGCCACCCACGGCGTGGAAATAGACGGCCCCGAACTGCTTGAGCGCCGCGCTCGTCTTCTCGCCCATGCCGCCCTTGCCGATAACGCCCGCCACCCGGTACGTCTCGATGACGTCCGCCTGGTAGGGCTCCTCGCGGCTCGACGTGGTCGGGCCGGCGGCGATCACCTTCCACTCCTCGCCGGCGCGCTTCATGATCGGCCCGCAGTGGTAGATGACCGCTCCCCGGAGCACCGGCCGCAGGAACTCCGGCTTCTTCTCGACCATGAACTTGTGCGCCACGTCGCGCGCCGTGACGACCGTGCCGCCGATCAGCACCTCGTCGCCGATGCGGAGCGAGCGCAGCATCTCCTCGGACACCGGCAGGTCCAGCCGGATCGCATCCTTCGCCATCTGACAACCTCCGTCGCCCGGGTACGCGTCACACCAGCTCCGCCACCCCGTCCCGCACCACCAGCCGCCTGCGGCGGTCCGCCCAGCAGCAGTACGCGATCGAGACGAAGAACGACGCCGGGTGGCGGTGCAGCTTGCCGGCCTTGACCGCGAGCACGGTCGTCTTCCCGCCGAACCCCATCGGCCCCACGCCCAGCTCGTTCAGCGCGGGCAGCAGCCGCTCCTCGAGCCCGGCGAGGTCCGGGTCCGGATTGCGGTCGTCGAGCGGGCGCAGGAGCTGCTTCTTGGCCCCCGCGTACGAGCCCGCGCGGTCGCCGCCCACGCAGACCCCGATGATCCCCGGCGCGCAGCCGAAGCCCTGGGCCTTGTGGATCGCGTCGAGCACGCACTTCTCGACGCCGCGCACGTCGCGCCCCGCCTTCAGCGTCGCGTCCGGCAGCCGGTACTGGGCGCCGACGTTCTCGCTGCCGCCGCCCTTGAGCATCAGGTCCACGGTGACGACCGCCTCCCCCGGGCCCGCCTCGGACGCGTCGTCGAAGTCGAACGCGACGTACGGGAGACCCGCCCCCACGTTGTCCCCGGAGTTCCTCCCGGTCAGCGGGTCCACCGCGTTCGACCGGAGCAGCCCCTCCTTCGTGGCGCGGCGGACCGCCTCGACCAGGTCGGCGCGGATCCCCTCCGTGTCGGTGCCGCGCGGCACGTGCACGAAGAAGCCGACCAGCCCGGTGTCCTGGCAGATCGGAGTGCCGCCGCTCCGCGCAAGCTCGACGTTCCTGACGATCACGTCCATGACGTTGCGGGCCGTCGTCCCCTCGTCCTCGCGGTCGCGGGCGGCCCGGATCGCCGCCTCCACGTCCGGGGAGAGGTCCGACGTCGTCCGCCGGATCAGCTCCAGGCCCCATTCCACGAACCCGGCCATCGACACCCTCCCGTTCTCGGACCGGCCTCATCGCCGTTGGGTCATTCTGCTCCACAACGCCGTGCGCGGTCAACGGCCGGTCCGATGCAGCCCGGACGTTTCCCGTCCCCGTGCCCGTGCCCGTGTCCGTGTCCGTGTACGCTGTCCCTGCACCCCCTTGCCGTTGACAACCGCCCCCCCGAGCATCACCGTGTGGTTGGCCGCGACCCGCGAGGAGCAGGGATGGACACCCGCATCGAGCACGACGCCCTCGGCGAGGTGGAGGTGCCCGCCGGCGCGCTGTGGGGCGCCCAGACCCAGCGCGCGATCGCGAACTTCCCGGTGAGCGGCCTGGCCTCGCACCCGGCCCTGGTCCGGGCGATGGTCCAGGTCAAGAAGGCGGCCGCAATCGCGAACGGCGAGCTGGGGGGGATCACACCCGACGTCGCCCGCGCGATCGCCGCGGCCTGCGACGAGGTCCTGGCGGGACGCCACGCGGACCAGTTCCCCGTGGACGTGTTCCAGATGGGCGCGGGCACGGCGTTCCACATGAACGTGAACGAGGTGCTCGCGAACCTCGCGAACCAGGCGCTCGGCGGAGCGCGCGGCCGCTACGATCGCGTCCACCCGAACGACCACGTGAACCGCGGGCAGTCCACGAACGACTGCTTCCCGACCGCGATGCGCGTCGCCGCGGCGACGCTCGCGGGCGACCTGGCGCGCGAGCTGGACCTCCTCGCGGCCGCGCTGGACGCGAAGGCCGCCGCGTTCGCGGGCGTGGTGAAGGCCGGCCGCACGCACCTGATGGACGCGGCGCCGGTGACGCTCGGCCAGGAGATGGCGGCGTGGGCGCGCACGGTCGCGGCGGCGCGGGACGAGGTCGCGCGGGGACGAGACGCGTGCTGCGAGGTGGGCCTCGGCGGCAGCGCGGTCGGCACGGGCATCACCACGGTCAAGGGGTTCGGCGCGCGCGCGGTCGAACTGCTCGTGGACCTCTCGGGGCTCCCGCTTCGCCCCGCCGCGGACCTTCGCCAGGCCATGCAGAGCCAGCTCCCGGCCGGCATCCTGTCGTCCGCGATGCGATCCGCCGCGCTCGAGCTGGTGCGGATCATGAACGACATCCGGCTGCTCGCGTCGGGTCCCGGCGCCGGGCTTCGCGAGATCGAGCTGCCCGAGGTCGCGCCGGGCTCGTCCATCATGCCGGGCAAGGTGAACCCGAGCATCCCCGAGATGGCGACCCAGGTCATGTTCTTCGTCGCCGGGCTCGACGCGGCGAACGCGCTGGCGCTCCAGGCGGGGCAGCTCGAGCTGAACGTGATGATGCCGCTGATGGCGTTCGACCTGGACCTCGGCCTGACCGTGATGACGAACGCCGTGCGCGCGCTCCGGACACGCTGCGTCGAGGGCATCCGGGCGAACGCGGAGGTCTGCCGCCGCCACTTCGAGGGGTCGGGCGCGCTCGCGACCTCGCTCACGCCCGTGATCGGCTACGAGAAGGCGGCCGCCATCACGCTCCAGGCGGTGCGGACCGGCGTGCCCGTGGCCGAGCTGCTCGTGCGCCGGCACGTGCTGCGCGAGGAGGAGGTCGCGGCGGTGTTCGATCCGAGGAAACTGACGGACCCCCACGGGGAGCGCTGAGAACGCACGCAGAGCGCTGAGAACGCACGGGGACCGCCGGGGACGCCCCGGGGTCACCCCCCCCCGGCCGCCGCGCCCTGCGCCTTCAGGCAGTTGCGGCCACGGCGGCACAGGCTGCCGCACTCGAACCCGCGGATCACGTACGTGTCGAAGTAGAGCAGCGACGCGACGACCTCGGCGAGCACCATCGCGTCCTTGAACGCGATCGCCCGTTCCAGGTCCGCCGGCGACAGCCCGAGCGACCCGAACGTCTTCCCGCAGTACTCCAGCTCGCGGGCCACGTGGGCGTCGTACTCGGGCATCTCGTGGTGCAGCCAGTGGTCGTACTTCTCCACGATGCCGTGGTACAGGTTGTAGATCGGCGCGCCGGGGCCGAGGTCAGGGTGCGCCACCTTCCACAGGCCCTGGACCTCCAGCGTGAACTTCTTCAGCGCCAGCGCGAGGTACGTGACCAGCTCGAACACCGGATCGCAGGCGCGAGCCTCGTGCTGGATGCGCAGGAGCGCCTGGAACGTGGCCTTGCCGCTCTTCTTGTAGAGCTTCGACAGCGACCGGACCATGCGCTGGTCCGGCGCGCGCGTCTTCTCCCCCAGCAGCGCGCGAAGCTGCTTCGCGTTGTTCAGGATGAAGATGTTCTTGAAGCACTGGTAGAGCTTGTCCGGCTCGGGGTAGTTCTCGATCGTCTGGATGTTGTGCATGCGGTCGGCGAGCTTGACCAGGGCGCCGGCCAGCCGGACCGACTCGTCCTCGTTGTTGAAGACCGCGGAGATCGACTTGTAGTACAGCTCGGCCTTGTGGCGCGTCAGCGTCCAGACGACCTGGACCACGCGCTCGGCCACGTAGCGCACGAACCCGGTCCGCACGGACGCGTCGATCACCGCGGTGGCCAGCTCGGCGCGGATGCCGCCCACCAGCCGGTCCAGCACCGCCGGGTCGCGGACCTTGCCGTGGTCCAGCTCGAGCTTGTCCTCGAGGTAGTCGTGCAGCAGCCCCGCCGCGATGACGTGCGGCTGGCAGGCCGCCTGCTTCAGGAACCACGCCACGTGCGTCGGGTGGGTGAAGGCCGGGTCCCTGTTCTTGCGGGGCGGCATCTTCGAGTACAGCGAGTCCGAGAGGTTCCACGCCGCCTCGACGAAGTCGCGGTCCGGGCCGGTCAGGCCCTCCAGGAGGCACGGCAGCGGGACCGGGGCCCGCGACACCGGCCAGATCATGACGTCTTCGAAAACCGTCTGGGCCTTGTCCCGGTCCAGCATCCGCCCCCGCCGCGCCGGAGCCTCGCCGGAGGAGTATGCCATTTCCGGGGGTGGCGGTACAAAGGGAATCCGGACCACGACTTGACGAAACGCCTGCCGACCGGGTACTCCTCGAATCCGGACGGACAAGGTGGGAGACCGTGACGAAGATGGACCCCGTCGTGGTGCTGGGTGCGGGCAGTTGGGGCACGACCATCGCCGACCTCGCGGCGCGGAACGGGCACCCGGTGACGCTCTGGGTCTGGCCCGGGGACGCGGCCGTGGCCGACTCCGTGAACGCGCGCCGCCGCAACCTCCGCTACCTTCCGGGCTTCGAACTGTCCCCCGGGATCCGGGCCACGACCGACCTCGCCGAGGCGTGCGCCGCGTCCGACCTCGTCTTCATCGTCGTCCCCTCCGAGGCGGTCCGCGGCCTGATGCGCGACGCGGCCCCGCACCTGGCGCCGCGCCACGTCCTGGTCAGCGCCACCAAGGGGCTGGAGCCGCCCGCCCTGACCCGCATGACCCGCATCGTGGAGGAGGAGACGCGCGCCGGGGCGGTCGCCGCGATCTCCGGCCCGAACCTCGCCGGCGAGATCGTCCGGGGCCACCCCGCGGCCACCGTGGTCGCGTCGGAGCACCTGCCCGTGATCGAGCGGGTCCACGACGTGCTCGGGGGGCCGCGCTTCCGGGTCTACGGCAGCCGGGACCGGACCGGGGTCGAGCTGTGCGGGGCCCTGAAGAACATCTACGCCATCGGGTCCGGCATGGCCGCTGGGCTCGGGTACGGCACGAACGCGTCGTCGTTCTTCCTGACGCGCGCGGCCGCCGAGATGCGCAGGCTCGGCACGATGCTCGGCGCGGACCCCGAGACCTTCCACGGGATCGCCGGGTTCGGCGACCTCGTGGCGACCGCGACGTCGCCGCTGTCGCGCAACTGGCGGCTCGGCAACGCCGTGGTCAAGGGGACGCCGCTCGCGGAGGCCCTGCGCGCGCTCGGGCAGGTCGCGGAGGGCGTCCCGACCACGAGGGCGGTGCACGCCTACGCGGCGGAGCACGCGATCGACATGCCCCAGGCCGCGGCCATCCACGCGGTGCTGTTCGAAGGCATCGACCCGAAGGACGCGGTCCTGGCGCTGATGACCCGGCCGGTGCTGTTCGAGACGTGACCTCGTGTGGATCGGCGCGCGCAAGCGCTTGCGCGCGACCCCCCGATTCGGGTATCCTCCGCGCCGATTTTCGAGGGGTTCGACCATGAGGACGGGTCTTCGGCCGGCGGTGGCGCTCGCGGCGTGCGTCGCGTGCGCGACGGTCTGGGCGTGCGGCGGGGGCGGCGGCGGGAACGGCTCCGGCAACGAGACGGGCGCGCCCGCGGACGAGGAGGTCGCGGAGGGCGAGGAGGAGCCGGGAGACGACCAGGGCGAGGAGCCGGGCGAGGACCCGGGAATCCCGCAGCCGGACGACTTCACCCCTCCACCCGACGACGGGAACCCGCCGGACCCGGGGGAGGACCCCGTGGACCCGCCCGACCCCGGCGAGGACCCGGCGACTCCGCCCCCCGACCCGGGCAAGGACCCGGCCAAGGACCCGAACCCCACCGACCCGGGCAAGGACACGAAGCCGGCCGACGTCGCGGGGGGTACGACCCCGGTCGGCGGCCCCTGCTCCGCCGCCGCGGACTGCGTGGGCGGCGGGAAGGCGAGCTGCGTCCCGGAGAAGTTCTCGGACGGGACCGCGGGCTTCCCGGGCGGCTACTGCATCATCCTGGACTGCTCGGACACCGCCCCCTGCCCCGGGGGGAGCGAGTGCTACCAGTCCGAGGACGCGGACGGCAACAAGTTCACGCTCTGCCTGGAGGTCTGCGACGCCCCCTCGGACTGCCGCCCGGAATACACGTGCGAGACGTTCGGCGCCTGCTGGCCCGGCTGCACCTCGGACCAGGACTGCCCGGACGGCCAGCTCTGCGGCGACGACGGGCTCTGCGCCGACGCGCCCTGCACCGAGAACAGTTGCGGCCAGGGCTACAAGTGCGTGAACGGGCAGTGCGTGGCTGACGTCGTCGGCGGCCCCGGCCCGGGCCCCGGCCCCGCGTGCCCGAACCTCCCCCCCAAGGACTGCTCCGGCACCGGCGCCTACTGCGCGGAGCTGGTCCTGTTCGAGCCGTTCGACGGCGACGGCTACACCAACTACCCGCTCAACGGCGAGTGCAACCCGTGCACCGGCGGCAAGAAGTGCGACGGGAACTGGAACTGCTCCGCGACGGGCAAGCTTCCCGACCAGTACCGCAGCTACCTCCGGCGCGACGCGATGATGCTGGTGAAGTGGGCGGCCGCGTACGTCGAGTGCACCCCCACGGACTGGGCGGGAGGAAACGGCCACCCGATCGGGCTCGGCGACATGAGCGAGCAGAACGGCGGGATCCCCGGCGCCTCCATCGGCGAGCCCGGCCACCCACAGGGCACGCACACCATGGGCTACGACATCGACGTCGCGTACTTCCAGAACACCGGCGCGAACAACTACCTCCGCCCGATCTGCAACCACTACGTCGGCAACAAGGAGGCGTACCACTGCACGTCGGCCCCGAACATCCTGGACGTCTGGCGGACCGCGCTGTTCATGGGCGCGCTCCTGACGTCGTCGAAGACGCGCGTGATCGGGTGCGACGGGAAGGTCGGCCCGCTGATCGAGGCCGCGATGCCGACGCTCTGCGCGGGGGGGTGGCTGCCGCAGAACGCGTGCACCAAGATGCCGAGCCAGCTCGCGTTCGAGGAGACCGACACCGGCCTGGGCTGGTACTACTTCCACCACCACCACCTGCACCTGTCCACCAAGGGCAGCGGCCGCGACGCGACGCTTGCGGCGCAGTGCATCACCCCGGATTGCAAGGGGACCCACGCGGGCCCGCCGATCCCGACCTGGAACCTCCGCGGCCTGCTGCCGCGCGCGAAGCCGATCCGCGGGGCGTTGTTCCACTGATCGAGAGCGGGAGGGGGCGGTTGCGCTTCTACCTCGACACCGGCAGCCCCGGCGACGTCCGGGCCGCGGCCGCCCTGCCGTTCGCGGCGGGCTTCACGACCAACCCGGTCCTGCTCGCGCGCGCGGGCACGCCCGATGCCCGGCCCCTGCTCGAGGCCGCGCTCGCCGCGGGCCGGCGCGACTGGAAGTGCTGGGTGGGTGCGGGGGGGGCCTCGGCCGCCGAGGTGCTCGCGCAGGTCGAGAACCTGGAGCGGTGGTTCTTCGCACTGACCGGCGGCGAGTGGGCCGGACCGACGCTGGTCCACAAGCTGGTCCCGACGCCGGAGGCGCTCTGGGCCGCCGCGCGCGTCGCGGGCCGCGGCAAGGAGGCGTGCGTCACAGCGGTCACGGGCCCGGTGCAGGCGCTGGCCGTCGCGACGCTCGCCCCGCTCCCCAAGTCCGGGCCGGCCGTTCCCGCGGGGAGCGCGTTCGAGACGGAGGGCCCGCCGGCCGCGCGGACTCCCCCCCGGCCGCACGCGATCGCGTTCTACGTGGGGCGGGTCGCGGACTCGGGCCGGGACGCGCCGCGCGCGATCGCGGAGACGTGCGCGGCCTGCGCGAGCTGCGGATTGAAGGTGCGGGTGCTGGCGGCCAGCCTGCGGACACGCGACGCCGTGGCGGACGTGGTCCGGGCGGTGACGGCCGCGGGCCCCGGCGCGGCCGCGCTCCTCGACCTCACGCTCCCGGCCGCACTGCTCGCGGACGCGATCCGCGATCCCGCGACGGCGGCGGCCCTGGACGAGTTCGCGCGCTGATCCGCACCCGCGACCGTCCCGCGAACAGCCGCGCGAGGCAGCGCTTCAGCGCCAGGCGCGTCCCCTCGATGTGCGCGTCCGCCTCGGACCGCTGGAGCCGCAGGGCCGGCAGCAGCATGGTCCCCGCGGTCTCGATCGCGGTCCGGGAGACCGCCTTCAACCGATCGCCGGTTATACTCCGCGGGAGCGCAGCAGGACGTGCAGCCATGAAGCGCAAGGGTCCCCCGGTGCCGCAGGAGCGCAACGAGACGATCCGTCAGGCGATCGTCGCCGCGATGCGCGATGCGGGGAGGCCGCTGTCCGCGGTCGAGCTGGCCGCGGCCGTCGGCGTGCGCGAGCGCGACGTCTTCGACCACATGGAGCACGTCCGCCTCTCGCTCGGGCGCGCGTTCGTGCTCCAGCCGGCGTCGTGCCGCACGTGCGGGTTCGAGTTCCGGGACCGCGACCGGACCTCCGGACCCGGGCGCTGTCCCGCTTGCCGGTCCGAGAGGCTCACGCCGCCCCTGTTCGGCGTCGAGGGGGGGGAAGACGGTTGATGACGGACGGAAGGACGGACCCGCTCGTGGTCGCTATCGACATGGGTTACGGCCACCTGAGGCCGGCCCACGCCGTATCGGGTGCTGGAGGAGGTGGGGGGTGGGGCCGGCAGCCGCGCCGTCCCGGCGCGGTAGGTCCGGCGGCGTCCTCGCCGCGGGGCGCGTTCGGGGTCACTGTTCGAGCACGGGACGCATCGCCGCCGCGGTATCGAAAGGGTTCGTGTGGATGAACGTGTGGTCTCCGGGCACGGTCCGGACGGCCAGGCCGCGGATCGCTCGGCGCATCGCCGCGGTCTCCCACGGCAGGAACGCGACGGACAGGGACGGCCGCAACAGCAGGACGGGACACGCGACCGCCGCGAGCATCGGGGTGATGTCCTCGTTCAGCGCGCGGCGCGCGAGAGCCCGGGGGGCGGGCTCCGGCAGGGTGTGGCGGTAGGACCCGTCCGGCTCGCGCACGAACGACTCCTCCCAGACGCGCAGGTCGGTCGCGTCGCCGCACCGCAGGTAGACCGGCACGGCCATGGCCGCGAGGAGCGCGTCGCGGTCCGGGAACGGGCCGCGCTCCGGCCGGAGCGCCGCGTCCACGAGCGCGGGGAACGCGCGGAGCAGCGGGTTGAACCCCGACGGCGGGACCGGGTCCGCGAGCGACAGCGACGCGACGCGGCCCGGCGCCTCGGCCGCGACGCGGGGGGCGACCTTCCCCCCCATCGAGTGGCCTCCGAGGTCCACCGGCCCCGGCGCGATCGCGTCGAGCAGGCCGAGCACGTCCCCGGCCATGGACGCGAGGTCCCAGCCGCCGTCCGGCACCGTGCTGCGGCCGTGGCCGCGGAGCGAGACGGCCACGACGGTCCTTTCCGCCCGCATCAGCGTCGCCACGCGGGCCCAGGCCCACGCGTTGTTGTTGAGCCCGTGCAGCAGCACGAGCGGGCGCGCTCCCGCCGGACCCGGCCATCGCAGCCACGACAGCTCGATCCCCCCCCCGGCGTCCGTCCGCCCGCGCTCGGGCTCCGGGACTGCCGGCACGCGGCCGAACGCGCCGCCGAACGTGCGCGCCGCGAGGCGCGTCCACGCGTGCATCGCGACCTCGAGGGTGGAAGGCTTCATCCGCTCACGGCGTCCCGGCTGCGAGTCGAGTGGTATCATGCCACGGCCGCGCGGAGGACGGGCACCTGGCGCAGGACACGGCGAAGACGGCGACGGCGGAGGACGCGGACCGCGAAGTGGTCGCGCGGTTCGAGCAGATCCGGCTCGCGGCCGCCGGGCGGCTCCTGGGGCTCCCGGTCGGGGACGGGACCGCCGGGGTCCGCGTGGAGCGGGTCGCGCCGATCGCGACGGGGTGGCTGTTCGCGATCGGGGGCACGGCCGTTCCGCGCGCGGACCTGCTGGTCGAAGACGCGGACGGGACGCCGCGTTGCCTCCTCCGCACCGATCACCTCGCGCTGTCGCTGTCCGGGGGGGCGGACTCGCCGGTCCTCAGGCGGCTCGCGGAGGCGCTAGCGAGGCGGCTCAGGACGGTGACGCCCGCACGGCTCGCATGGTGGCTGCACGACCGGCCGCTCGCGGAGGCCGAGGCGCCGGTGATCGCGCCGGTGCACGAGCCGCCTTCGTCGTCGCGCGGCGCGTGGCGGCCGCCGCCGGCCGGGGCCCCCTGCCCCGCCCTGCACCGCGCGTGGAACCACCCGCGCGCGTGGAGCCGCTTCTTCGCGGACGACGAGCTGGCCATGCACGGGGACGGCGTCGCGATCGCGACCGGGCCGAGCCTGCGCGTGGAGCACGGCGACCTGGAGTGCCAGTTCCTGAGGCCCCGGGGCTTCGTCGGGATCCCGTGGCAGCCGCTCGGGTCGCTGCGCCACCACAACCGGAAGTGGGGCTCGGTCAGGCAGCGGCTCGCAGTCGCGGGCAGGGGCCGCGCGGGGTCGCCCGCCCCGCGATCCACCGACGAGGAGAAGTGCCTCTACACCAACGTGATCGACGTGGACGTGATCGAGGGCGCGACCCCGCTGCTGGAGCGGCTGCTGGAGTCGGTCCGCAGGCACATGAAGCCCGAGATGGTCATGGTGAACTGCACGTGCGTCCCGCAGATGGTGGGGGACGACGTGGAGGACGTGGTCGCGCGCGAGCGTTCGGCGTCGCCGTGGCCCGTGCTGTACAAGGACCAGAGCACCGAGGACCCGTTCGAACGGAACCTCGCGATGATGGCCGCGGCGTTCCGCGACGCGCCGCCGGTCGAGCGGGACCCCGCCGCCGTGAACCTGGTCGGCTTCGCGCGCGGGCGCGACCGCGACGAGCTGGCGGCGCTGCTGGGCTCGCTCGGGGTCCGCGTGAACCGGTACCTGGTGCCCGAGGTGTCGCCCGCGGTCGCGTCCGGCTACCTCGCCGCGCCGTTGCAGGTCCTGTACCCGAACCCCGCCTGGGAGCGCCTGTACGAGTCGCTCGTCCGGCCGCTCGACTGCCGGACCGTGGCGGCGCCCGCACCGTACGGTCCGAGGGGCACGGCGGACTTCCTGGTCGCGGTGGCCGACGCCCTGTCCCGGTCCGACCTCGCGGACCGGGCGCGGGAGGAGGTCGGCGCCTTCGCCGCGCGCACGTGGCAGCCGCTCGTGGCCGCCCCGTCGCGGCATCGCCTGGGACTGATCGCGGAGACCCGCAGCCTCCACCGGCTCTCGGCCGCGGCCGGGTTGTGGGGATTGCCCCTGGTGCCGCTGCTGCTCGAGATGGGCTTCCGCGTCGGCGTCGCGATCGTGGCGGAGCCCGGGGGGCGCGAGGCCGCGGACCGCGCCTGCGAGGCGTGGCGCGGTGGCGTGGACGCGGCCGTGGTCGAGACGCCGGCGGACCTGGACGCGTGGCTCGCGGGCTCCGGGGTCGGTCCGGTGTTCAGCGACTACGCCTTCGACGACCGGCTGGTGTCGCGCGGGCACGCGACGTTTTCCGCGCGCGTGTTCGAGAAGGGACTCCTCGGCGCGGAGCGAACGATCCGCCGGCTGCTGGACCTGGCCCGGATGACGTGCTACCGCGACCATGCGTTTGCGTTCCGGAGGGGCTCGCATGCAACCTGAACTCGCGCCCTACTCCCGCAGGTGTACGTTCCCGTACCTCCACGGGGTCTATCTCGCGGTCAACGCGATCCCGGACGCGTACCTGCTGGTGGACGCGCCGTCCTGCGCGTTCCAGAAGGCGGAACAGGTCTTCGCGACCCACGACCTGATGTCCACGCTCGTGGACGCGGGCACGCGCCACCGCATCGTGCACACGGGACTCCACGTGGACAACGTGGTCGATGCGAACCGCGACCGGCACCTGGCGATCGTGCGCGAGCTGGTCGCGGCGCCGTTCGTGGGCACGCTGCTCTACACGGCATTCCCGATGGCGGTGGTCATCGGGACCCCGTACGAGAACTGGTACGCGGAGGTGCCCGGGATCGAGTCGAAGCTCGTGGTGCCCGTGCCGGGGCTGTCGCTGGAGGCGGACTGGCTGCGGGGGTACGAGGAGACCCTGCGGGCGCTCGCGGAGCGCATCCGGCTGCCGGACGCGCCCCGGGACGCGCCCCGGGACGCATCGAAGGTCGCGATCGTCGGCTACTTCATGGATCGGAACGAGGAGGACCACCTCGGGAACGTGCGCGAACTGCGGCGGCTGCTCGGGGCCCTCGGGCTCGACGTCGTGTCCGTGTGGCTGGACGGGTCGCCGGTCGCGGACCTGGCGCGCGTCGCGGAGGCGGGCACGATCCTGTCGTTCCCCCGCGGGCGCAAGGCCGCGGAGGTGCTGGCGGGCCGCACCGGGGCGAGGCTGGTCCACTGCGAGCTGCCGTTCGGCACGGACGCGACCGGCCGCTGGCTGCGGGCGGCCGGCGCCGCGTGCGGCCGCGAGGAGGCGGCGGAGGCGGTCGTGCGCGAGGAGCTGTCGCGCTGCATGCCGTGGCTCCGGTGGCTGGTGCCGAAGCGGCTGGCGCACGGCCGGTGGGCGTTCGCGGGCGACCCCGCGCTGATGCCGGGGCTGTGCGAGATCGCGGCCGTGGTCGGCGCGCGGGTCGAGCTGCTCGTGTCCTGGACCGTGCACGCGCCCGGGTGGGACGGCTTCCCCGCGCCGGCCGTCGAGGTGCTGCACGGCCAGGGCACGGCCGGGCTGCACGACCTCGTGGCCGCGCGAGCCGGCGACATCGACCTGTTCATCGGGAACCACCAGGCCGTCCACGATCGCATCGTGCCCGAGCAGATCGCCTACATGGAGTTCGGCTTCCCGAGCCTGATGCACCACGCGATCGCGGACGAGCCGTACCTCGGATACCGCGGCTTCAACCGCTTCGTCAACCGCGTGGCCGACCAGTTCTACGACTGGGACCTCGAGGCCGAAGAGGCGGACGTGTAGGTCGGCTGCCTCACCCGTCCCCGCGCCCCGCACCGATCACCTCGCGGACCGGGCCTCGAGCGGCTGCGGGCCGCCGGCGGCGGCCGCGACGATCGCGGGAAGCGCCGCTCGCCTCCGGCGCGGGATCAGCAGGAGAAGCGCGAACGCGGCCCAGGGCGCGGCCGGCGCAGCGCCCGCGGAGCACCCGGATCCGGACCGCGCGACCGGACAAGGCGCCGCTTCGGCGACGGCCTCGACCGGCGTGTCGGCGACCGGCGAGACATCGGGCGCGGGCTCGGGGACGTCCGGCGCGTCGGGCGAGGCGTCGGCCGGCGGCTCGGGAGGCGCATCGGCGCAGTCGCCCGCGTCGGGCGCGGGGGGGTTCGAGCACTCGCCGGTCGCGGGGTCGCACTCGCCCGCGACGTGGGGGGCGTCGAGCGGCCTGCACTCGACCGTCTTGTGGGCCACGCACGTCCCGGCCACGCACCGGTCGCCCACCGTGCACTTCGAGCCGTCGGTGCACGGCCAGCCGTCCGGCACGGCCTCCGTCGAGCACGCGCCCGACGCGCACCACTCGACCGTGCACGGGTCGTCGTCGGGTGGGCACCCAGGGCACTCGAGGCCGCAGCCGACGTCCCCGCACGCGAGCGGGCCGCACGAGGTCGCGCACTCCGCCGCGCACGGCGACCCGTCGCCCTCCGCGGGCTGCCCCCCCGAAACGCACGCGTCCCTCGGACCGGCGCAGCAGGATGCCAGGCATGCCGCCAACCCGAGGCGGTCGAGGGACGCGCAGAGGTTCACGACGCAGGCCGTGAAGGTCGCAGCGAGCCTGCGTGCCCCCCCGGACAGCCCGTCCGCGCACGCCTCCCGGCACGCGTCGTCGGCGCAGCCGTCGCGGCAGGCCATCCACTCCTGGCAGGTCCTCGTCCCGCCGCAGAGCCCGTCGTCGCACGCCGTGCCCTCCGGGCACGGGCCGCACGACCCGCCGCACCCGTCGTCGCCGCACTCGCGGCCCGCGCACTCCGGCGCGGACAGGCAGACCGAGAACGAGATGGTGTCGCGCGCGGCCGAGATGTCGAAGATGCGCACGAGCGACGGCGTGCCGTCGGCCAGGAACGGATGCGGGTCCGTCTCCTCGGCGAGCCGCGTGCGGCCGGCCTCCCACGACATGAACGCCTGTTTCACGTCGCCGTCCGTGATCGGCGACCCGCCGGGCCGGAGCGCGTAGATCTCGTCGGGCGGCCCGTCCCTGTTGCCGTACATCGCGGGCCCCGTCCACCCGGAAGACCACGAGCCCGGACCCGGGCAGGGAGCTTTCATAGACCCCGGTCGCGCGCCGGTACTCGACGACGAAGTACTCGGTCTTCGAACCCTGCGCGGCGAAGCGGTACGCGGCCCCCGGCGCCTCCGCAAGCGGCGCCAGCGTGTAGCGGCCGTTCGTGGTGATCTCGGGGATCGCGTCGATCCATCCGCCGTACAGGCGCTTGACGTGCGCGCACATGTGCTGCGGCACGGGCTGGTCCGACTCCATGAGGTCCCAGGGGCCGAGCGGCCGGAGCCCGTCGTGGCTGTAGTGGTACATGTCCGGCGCGCCGAGCGTGTGGAACAGCTCGTGCGCGAGGACCCCGAGCTGCTTGCCCGAGCGGACGAACTCGTCGAGCTGCAAGTTGTAGAGGAGCGCAGTCGCGCCGTTGACCACGACCATCTTCGTGAGCAGCGCCATGTGCGGCCAGAGCAGGTCCGCCCACGCGTCCGGCCCGCCGCTGAGGATGAAGACGAGGTTGTCGACCATGCCGTCGTCGTCGCCGTCCACGTCGAGGCCGGGAGGGATCTGCCCGGCGACCGACTCCAGCGCGGCCGCGAGCAGCTCGTGCTCGCGCATCACCGCGTCGAGCCCGTCCTCGTATCCGTCCGGGTTCGTGTCGGGGTGGCGGGGCTGGTAGTACGCGCGCGGGTGCTCGGCCTGGTACGAGGCGATCGCGTCGCCGACCGGCGCCGGGTAGAAGGTCGATCGCACGGCGAGACGGCCGTACGACGCCTCCGCGAAGTAGCCGTACAGCGACGGCCTCGACGGGTCCGGATCGTCGAACAGCGTGCGGTAGTAGGAGAACGGCGTCGAGAAGGCGGGCTCGTCCGCGAACCGGATGAACACCACGAGGTTGTTGAGCGTCCCGACCCGGGGCGCGCCGCGCACGCCGGCCGGAGCGGGGGGGGATCCGGGCCCCGCGAGCGCGCCCTGCCACGCCGCGCGGAGGACCTCGTTGGTCGCGGGCGCGAGGCCCGGGGAGAGCCCCGCGTCGCGCGGGTCGGCCGCCCCGACCACGAGCCCGGTCGGCACCAGCCTGCCCCCCGCCAGGTCCGCATAGACGACCAGCGACGTGACCGGGTCGCGCACCACCGTGAAGCCCGCGGCGTCGTGCGCCACGCGCCGGAACTCGTCCCCGCTCGCGAGCAGGTCCAGGACCTCCCCCCCCGGCTGGACCACGCGGACCGGCACGTCGCGGAGAGGGGCCGCGACGGCCGGGGGAGCGAGCAGGAGCGCCACCAGCGCGAGCGCGACCAGCACGGCCTCCGCGTACCCGCCTGTCGCCACCGCCCTCCTCACGCCGCCCCGGGAGGTCGCCGCAGTCGCCTCCCGCGCGGGCCCGCGCTTCGCACCCGTCCCGGTCCGCGTGACCCCGGGTCTGCACGTCCTCACACACTCACAGCGCCGTCACGGTCACGTTGAACGGGACCGCGTCGGACTTGACGGTCACGTTCGCGGTCGCGTCGGCGTAGCCCGTCTTGCGCGCGGTCAGGACGTAGGGGCCTTCGTGGATCTGGTTCAGGATGAAGTAGCCGTTCTGGTCCGTGGTCGCCTGGTGGCCGTACGGCTCCATGCGGACGGTCGCGCCCGCCACCGCGTTGCCGCCGGCGTCCTTCACGTACCCGAAGAAGTTCATCTTCGCCGGCTCGGCGCCGATCTGGACGCGGAAGCGCGCCGCGGCCCTGGTCAGGTTCCCGCGGGTGTCCTCCGCGACCAGGTGGAAGTGGTAGGCGAACGCGTCGATCGGCGCGCCGGTCGAGTCCGCGGTCAGCACGACCTGGGCGTTCGTGGTGCGCGTCCATTGGGCCTTGGCGTTCGCGGGCGACGTGTCGGACACGCGGTCGAGCCGGTACCAGAACGCCGGGAAGCTGCCCACGGTCGCGGGCGAGGGCGGCGTCCAGGCGAGCGCGATCGCCTTGCCCGCGTACCACTTCGACGGGTCCGCGTGGCTCGACGAGGCGACCTCGTGCGGCTTGTCGTTCACGTAGACGTCGTAGCGCCAGGCCACGGTCCCGGCGACCGCGGTCGAGTCCACGGCGACCACGCGGAAGTACCACTGGCCGGCCTTGCCGCCGAAGTCGGCGGCGGTGAACGACTTCGACAGGTCCGCCGTGTACGTCCCGTTCGCGGGCGTCAGCGCGAAGGTCGAGCCCTGGTTCAGCGCGTACCAGTAGCCGGTCACGCCGGAGAACGGGGTCTTCCAGGCCATGTCGAGCTGGGAGAACGTGTCGTTGTAGACGAGCTTCGAGTCCGGGTGCGTGGTCGAGGACACGTCGAGCGGCGGCATCACGGACTCGACCTTGACCGCGCTCGCGGAGATGGCCGCGGTGTTCGTGTAGGTCGCGCCGTGGCAGAGCTTGACCCAGCCCATGCCGCCCGCGCCGCCGTTGGCCTTGCCGGACCAGACGGACGGCGTGCCGCCGGTGCTCCCCGCCCCGCCGTCGGCGGACAGGGTGCCGGTCAGCGACAGCGAGGGCGCCGCGAGCACGATGGAGCCGCCCGCGCCGCCGCCGGACCCGGACATGCCGTCGGTGCCGCCGGTCGCGTTGGCCAGGATTCCGCCCTGGACCATGATCGACTTGGACGCGAGGATTCGGACCGACCCGCCGCCACGACCACCCTGCGATGGCGTGGAGCAGCTCGAGAACCCGCTCTTGCAACCCGTTCCCCCGGCGCCGCCCAGGGGCGCGTCCAGTTCCGTGGCGAGTCCGCGCTGCGATCCCCCGGCCGCACCCGCACACCCGAATCCGACGCAGCTCCCGGCGCACCACCCGATGTAGTCCCGCGCGGAACCATGGGTGGAGGGGGCGATTCCCCCGGCCGTGCCGTTCCCGCCGCCGCTGCCCCCGGTGTACCCGTAGTGCGACGAGCAGGACCCGCCACTGCAGAAGTTGTAGCCGCCGCCCGAGTACGACGACGACGTCGCGCTCACGTCGATCTTCGACGCGGGGTCGATCAGCACTTCGGTCGCCCGGACGTCGAGTTCGCCGGTCGCGCAGGTCACGGTGGCGCCGCCCTGGATCGTCAGCTTGCCGAACTCGTGGTAGCCGCACAGCTCCTGGCTGGCCGAGATGATCCTGTCGGGCGCGCCCGCGGACGCGACCTTGACGTAGCACTGCGCGGTCCCGGTGGCGCCGTCGTCGTCCTTCACGGTCACGACCACGACGTATTCGCCCGCGTCCGCGTAGGCGTGGGTCGCATTGGCGCTCGCGCCGGTCGCGCCCGATCCGTCGCCGAACGCGAACGAGTACTCCGCGATCGTCCCGTCCGGGTCGGTCGAGGCCGAGGCGTCGAAGGCGGCCTGCTCGCCGGCCTTGGGGGACGCGCCGGGGCACGTGATCGCGGCAACGGGGGGCTTGTTCTCGGGGGTCGATATCGTGAGGTTGCAGGTGGTCTTCGCGGTGGCGTCGTCGTCGTCGGACACGGTGATCGTGACGAGGTACGAGCCCGCCGCCGTGTAGGTGTGGGTCACGCTGCCGGTCTCGCCCTCGTGCTGCTCGCCGTCGCCGAAGTCGAACACCCACCACGTCACGTCGCCGTCCGGGTCGTGGGACGCGGTCGCGTCGAACTCGACCTCGTTGCCGACGAGCGCGGGCGCCGGGCAGGCGACCTGGGCCACGGGGGGGAGGTTAGGGACGACGTTCGGCGCGCCGGGGGTCGGCGTCGCGAACTCGAGGAAGTCCGACAGGTTGTCGTCCGTGTCGGACTCGTCCTCGTTGCGGCCCTGGGAGTGGCCGGCCTTGGACACCTTGGGCGCCGGCGTGCCCTCGCCGGCCATGACCGCGCCCGCGCCGAACGTGCCGTATGCGAAGGCGTCCACGACCTGCGAGCCGAAACGGACCTGGATGCTGTCCGGCCCGTTCTGGTACTCGACCTTCACGTCGAGCAGGTCCGCGGCGTTGCGGATGGACTCCATGGCCTCCGGGTACGCGATCACGAAGAAGCCGTCGTCGCCGATCGACTTGCCGGACAACGAGATCGCGTTGTAGAGGTCGCCGCCGTTGCCGTTGACGCCGACCAGGGAGTAGCCCGCCAGGGACGCGCCGGGCGGCCCCCAGAGCTCGACGAACGAGTCCTTGTCCGTGCCCTCGCCGTCGTACAGGACCTCGGAGATCAGCACGATGTGGGGCGCGGTCTTCGCGACGCACGCGGTGCCGTCGCACTCCTCGTAGTCCTTGCAGAAGGTGGTGGTGCCCCACTCCAGGCAGCCGTCGTCGTTCCAGTCGCCGCACTGGTGCCAGCCGTTCTGGTCGCACCCCTTGACCCCGTCGGGGTCGCAGACGTCGCTGCACGTGGTCACGCAGGAGCCGCCGGAGCAGACGAGGGCGCCATCGCACGCGCTCGCCGTGCCCCACTCGAGGCAGCCGTCCTGGTCCGAATCGCCGCAGGTCTGGAACTGGTTCGTCGTGCCCTCGGCGCAGCGCTTGTCGCCATCGCCCGGGCACTCGTCCTCGCAGCCGAGCTTGCACTCGCCGAGCGCGCACACGAGCGGCTGCTCGCACGGGACCGGCGAGCCCCACTTCAGGCAGCCGTCGCCGGCCGGGTCCACGCACTCGATCACCGCGCCGGCCTCGTCGCACTTCTTCGCGCCCTTCTGCGTGCACTCCGACTTGCACACCTCCTCGCAGACGCCCGCGTTGCAGGAGAAGCCGTCCTCGCACGGATCCGGGGTCGTCCACTCCCTGCACCCGTCGTCGTTCGTGTCGGTGCAGGTCGCGACCGCGTCGAGCACGCACTTCTTCGCGCCCTCGACCGTGCACGCGTCCTTGCACTCCATGACGCAGTAGCCGTTCGCGCAGGACTCGTCCGGCAGGCAGGGGGTGACGGTGCCCCACTCCAGGCACGGGTCGCGGTCGGAGTTGTCGCAGACGGCCCACCCGTTGCCGTCGCAATGGCGCGCGCCGACCGTGGTGCAGTCGTCCTGGCACTGGTCCTTGCAGAACCCGCCCGAGCAGGACTGCGTGCCGCACGACCTGGCGTCGCCCCACTCCAGGCACCCGTTCGAGTCGTGGTCCCCGCAGGTCACCACGTCGTTGCCCTCGCACTTCTTCGCGCCGGCCGTGGTGCAGGCGTCCTGGCACGACGTCGAGCAGAACCCGTTCGAGCAGACCAGCCCGCCGTCGCACGCGGTCTCGTCGCCCCATTCCAGGCAGCCGTCGCCGTCGTAGTCCCCGCACTGCCAGAACGCGCCCGCGTCCTTGCACCGGCGCGCGCCGACCGCGGTGCAGGGCTGGTCGGGGCAGGCGTCCCTGCACTCGCCGTCCGTGCACTTCTGCCCGGCGTCGCAGGGGGTCGGGTCCGCGGACCACGCCAGGCAGCCGTCCTGGTCCAGGCAGGTACGGAACCCCGCGCCGTTCGGCTCGCAGGCGATCGCGCCCTCGACGTTGCACTCGGAGGTGCAGGGCGTGACCTCGGTCCCGGGCTCGCCCGTGACGTCGTCCACGCCGGCCTCCTCGGTCGCGTCGGGCGTGCCGGGGTTGTCGTTCCCCGCGGGCGGGGTGGATCCGGACGAGCCGCACGCCGCGAGCGCGAGCGCGGCGGCGACCGCGACGGCCAGGTTGGCGACAGGCGCGAGGCCGAGGAGCGAACGGACTGCGTGGCGGACCATGGTGTAAATCCCTCGCAGAGAGCCGGGGCGCTTTTTACACGAAAGGGGGGCCGAATTCAAGCGGTGTCTCGCGTCGCCGCTGACCCTCCCCGATCCTGGGCCATCCCCGCGAATGTCCATGGTATCATCGACCATGATCGGTGGAGCGATGATGACCCGGCCCGTGCTTCCGCCCGCAGTCCGCGAGACGCTCGACGCGTTCGTAGCCGGCGTCCGCGGCCGATTCGGGACTCGGACCTTGTCGATCCGGCTCTTCGGGTCCTATGCCCGCGGCGAGGCGCACGAGGAGTCGGACGTGGACTGCCTGGTGCTCCTGGACCGCGTGGACGCGGCCGACGACCGGTTCGTTACGGACCTCGCGGCCGACCTGGTCTGGCAGCTCCACGGCGTGGTCGTGTCGCCCATGATCATGTCCGATGCGGAGTTCGAATCGTGGAAGGCGACCGAGCGCCGGACGCCGCTGGAGATCGAACGCGACGGGGTGGAGTTGTGACCGACGCCAACAAGAACGCGAACGTCGAGATCGAGATGGAGCGATCCGGCGAGTGCCTCCGCGCGGCCCGGATCCTGCTCGACGCGGGGCTGCTGCACGACGCCGAGAGCCGCCTCTACTACGCCATCTACCACGCCGCGGTCGCGCTGCTGCTCACCGAGGGCGTGGAGCCGCGATCGCACGCCGGCGTCACGAGCCTGCTGGGTCTCCATTTCGTGCGGCCGGGCCGCCTCGCCTCGGAGGACGCACGCCTCTTCGCGCGGATCCAGAAGTACCGCGTCGAGGCCGACTACGCGCGGGGCTTCGTCCTCACCGAGACCGGCGTCCGCGAGGACCTCGCCGCGTGCGACGGGTTCCTCGAGCGCGTCCACGCCGAGATCGGGCGCTCGCTTCCGACCTCGCCCTGACCCTCGCCGCCCGCGAGCGGACAACCAACCGTTGACAGCCCCCGCACCGCCGCGCCAGAATCCGGGTCGCGCGGGGACGACCGTGCCAGACGAAGAAACCGGCGGCAGGATGGCGGACGGCAGGCTCATCATCATCTCGGCCCCCTCGGGCGGCGGGAAGACCTCCGTGATCCGCTACCTGATGGAGCGGCACCCCGACATGGTGCACTCGATCTCCGCCACGACCCGGCCCGCCCGACCCGGCGGCGCGGACGCGGGCTACTACGAGATGGTGGACGAGCCTGCCTTCCGCGACGGCGTGCGCGACGGCGCGTTCGCGGAGTGGGCCGAGGTCCACGGGTTCCTGTACGGCACGCCGCGCGGGCCGCTCGACCGCTGGCTGGACGAGGGCCGCGACGTGATCGCGGACGTGGACGTGGTCGGCGGCGAGAGCCTGAAGCGCGCCTACGGGGATCGGGCGATCTCGATCTTCCTGCTCCCGCCTTCCATGGAGGCGCTCGGTACGCGGCTCGCGCGGCGCGGCACGGATTCCGAGGAGGTCCGCGGCGTGCGCCTGCGGAACGCGGCCCGCGAGGTCGCCTGCCAGGACCGCTACGACCACCGCGTGGTGAACGACGACCTGGACCGGGCGTGCGCGGAGATCGAGCGGATCCTGTACGGGGGCGGGTGCGGGCACGGGCACGGGTACGGGGTGAGGGAAGGAGGGAAGCCATGACGGCGAGGAAGAAGGGCGCGCAGACGGAGAACGTGACCCGCAACTTCCACATCGGGATCATGGGGAACCTGTTCTCGGGAAAGACGACGCTGATGGGTGCGCTCGCGAAGGACCCGTACAGGTCCGAGATGTGCAACCTGCTCGGCGGCGCGGACCTGCACACCTTCTCGGAGCGCGTGGACAAGGGCTCGCTGACCGACGAGTGCCTCGCGCTGTTCTACGCGGATCGCGTCGCCAACATCTTCCCGACCGAGGCCGCGTTCCTGCACATGCGGACCATGCAGCAGCGCGAGATCCGCCACCTGATGACCCGCGAGAACAGCAAGGGCGCGCTCGTGGTCGAGGACCGCCCCTTCCTGGACGGCCCCGAGGTCTTCGTCAAGCGCATGATCAAGTCCGGCGAGATGCCCCAGGCCCACGCGCGCCTCTACTCGACCATGCTCTGCCAGACGCTCGAGAACGAGCGCATCCGCCTGCCGGACCTCACGGTCTACCTGCGGTCCGAGCCCGATCAGCTCGAGGTGCGGCGCCGGAAACGCGCGGAGGGCGGCGACTCGTACGCCGCCGGCATCCCGGCCGAGTACCTGCGCGAGATCCACGACTGCTACGAGGACGTGGTCACGTCGTGGCCGCGCGTGCTGCTGCGCTACCGGGAGCACGCGATCGTCCCCCCCGACTCGGACATCCTGGTGCTCCCGGCCGAGATCGACATGTACGAGCACCCCGACTACGTCCACGTCGCCGCCGCCACCATCCGCGAGAAGGTGCGGCGCATGGTCTCCGCGAGGATGAAGATCTATGAATGAGGTCCCGCTCGTCCTGGACGTCGTCGAGGACCCGACCATCCGGCGGCACCAGATCGCCCACCGCCTGACCAGCGTGGAGCGCCGCCTGATGCGGCACTTCGCGTCGCGCCGCCAGCTCGTGGTCTGCATCGGCAACATCGGCGCCGGCAAGTCGTCGCTGGTCAAGCTGCTCGCCTTCAACACGGGCATGAACGCCCTGTTCGAGCTGCCCGACGAGGGATTCGAGGACCACATCCTGTCCGACTCCGCGCTCTGGCCGCTGCTCGCGACCGCGAAGCAGACCGTCAAGCGCACGCTGTCCGAGTACTACGGCGCGATCGACGGCTTCATCGAGGCGCAGAAGCGCCACCCCGAAGGGAGCCCGGACTGGGTCTCGGCCCGGCACGCGGTCGAGAAGGGCGCGCTCGGCATCCAGCACGCCTACCTGGACCTCCGCCGGATGCAGCTCCTCGCGTTCCCGTCGCTCCAGCACTCGACGTGCATCGACGGCTCGCCGCTCGCGGACCGCTACGCGTTCTGCGAGGTCCTGCACCGCGACCTCGACATCTCGTACCTGACCGCGGACGCGCTCGACGTCATCGACCGCCGCCTCGACGGCGAGTTCCGCGGCCTCGCGCGGCCGGACCTGCTGGTCTACCTCCACGCGCCGCTCGACTACCTGTTCCAGAACATCCGCGAGCGCGCCCGCAGCGAGGAGAAGGACGGCGTCGTGCTGGCCGCGGACGAGGGCGTGCCCGAGGGGCTCGCGCGGCTGGTGCGCGCCCTGAACGTCCGCTACGAGCGCTTCGTGAAGGTGCTGCGGGACACGGGCTGGTACGACGGCCCGGTGCTGCGCATCGACGTGTCGCGCGTCGACTTCGTGTCGAACGTCCGCCACCTGATCGCGGTCTATGAAGGGCTGGAGAGGCTGCTGGCACCCGGCGAACAGCTCGGGTTGTTCTCCTGAACCTACGAGGAATTCGACACGGGCAGCGTTCGTTTCAATGCGCTCTCCCGTCCCCGTGCCCGTGCCCGTACCCGTGCCCGAGCCCGTACCCGGCTCTTCCAGCGCCCTTCCCCGTTCTCGCCATCCTCCCTCGCCCGCGCTAGGATCCGCCCGTGCGAATCCTCGACGAGATCCTCCTCATCGCCCGTTTCGACCTCGGCACCGCCCTGCGCACGCGGCGCGCCGTGCTCGCGGTCGGGCTCTACGCGCTCGGGGCGCTCGCGACCGGCGGCGTGCTGGTCTGGATCGAGGGCAAGGTCGGCGACAAGGTCGCGCTCGTCAAGGCCATGGCCGACGGCGCGGCCGCGGCCCGGGGCACGGACCAGGATTTCGAGCACGCCATCGGCACCCTGCTCGGCGGCGACACGGAGCTTGCGCGCCACCTGCTCGGCATCCCGCTCGTGGTGCTCGGGTTCTTCTGGGTGACGCTGACGTTCCTGCCGCTGCTGATCGCGCTGGTCTCGCACGACATCGTCAACTCCGAGGTCCGCAACCGCTCCGCGCGGTTCGTGCTGCTGCGCTGCTCGCGGACCGGCCTGCTGCTCGGGAAGATGGCCTCGCACGGAGCCCTGTTCCTCGCGGTGACGGTCGTGTCGAACGCGGTCCTCTTCGTTTACGCCTGGGCGCGGCTGCCCGCGTTCGCCGCGGGCACGGCCGCCGTGTGGCTGCTGCGCTTCTGGGCGCTGACCGTGGTGCTCGGGGCGTGCTACCTGTCGCTCGCGGCGCTCGTGTCGTCGCTCGTGGACGGCGGCGGGCGCGCCCTGGTCACGCTCGTGCTCGTCCTGTTCGGGCTCGCGATCCTCGCGCAGCACCCGGACGTGGGCTTCCTGTCGCCGTCGCACTGGAAGACCGGGCTCTGGTCGCCGCGTCCGGAGGACCTCGCGACGAGCCCC